>DATGTQ010000078.1 GCA_035301805.1 Tissierellales bacterium | reverse complement strand
AATCATCATCAAAAAATAAATCAATAAGTTTTAAATAAAAATCAATCTTATTAGTTGAAACATTTCCCCATTTTAATTCTCCATAAACTTCATATTGCTGTTTCAAGGATTTAATCTTTGATTTCAAATTTTCTCTGTTTTCAGCCGGAAGCATGATGCCACCAATACATACAAATCTGTTGTTTTCAGTAGTCGATGATTTTTCAACTAATAAATCTTGTCGGCTTTCATCACAATATATATCAAAAAGCATTTTTTCCACCTCTTCTTACAATATATATCTTCCTTTAGTATTAGAATTAATTATATCAAAGCAAGTATAAAATGTCATTAAATCCTTTACATTAAATCATATTATAAGAATAGATCGCGAACATACTAATAGTCTTTATACATTGATTTCAGCCTTCAATTAATACCTACACCTGTTGATTTCAAGCTATTATGTTTTTTGGTTTATGGTTCACGGCACTCATGTAGCTGGAATAATCGCTGGAAATGGTTATTCCTCTAGAGGAAGATATACTGGAGTAGCCCCAAAGTCTAACATTTTAGCCATAAAAGCTTTGGATGAAAATGGAAGCGGAAATACCTCAGATATTATAAAAGCAATCTCTTGGATAATAGAAACTAAGGAAGAATACGGAACAAATATTATTAACTTATCTTTAGGTAGTCCAGCTAATAACCACTGCAATGCAGATCCATTATGTAGAGCTGTATCCAAGGCTATAGATAGTGGATTAATAGTTGTAGCCGCAGCTGGCAATAGTGGTCCTAAAGCCAATACTATACTTTCACCCGGAATTAGCCCAACAGTTATAACTGTTGGGGCTGTAGATGATAAAAATACACCTAATATTGATGATGATACAGTAGCAGACTTTTCTAGTAGGGGGCCTACGAGGGAAGGCTTACAAAAGCCAGACTTAGTAGCTCCAGGAGTTAATATTAAATCTTTATCTAATATATACAGTGATAGATATACTTCCTTAAGTGGAACTAGTATGGCTACCCCGTTAATTTCAGGTAGTATAGCCCTATTAATGAGTGGAAATAAAAATTTATCTCAAAAAACCGTTAAAAATAAGTTAGTGAACTCGTGTATTGAATTAAGTGATAGTAAAGATAAACAGGGAGCTGGCATGTTAAATTTAGAGAAGTTTTTTAATGATAAATCTCTAGACTCTACATTTTCTTCCTCCCCACTAATCTCAAAGGATATTACTGAAAGTTTCTTAATAGTTCTTTTAGTCATTTTCTTACTAGATAAAAAATAAGCCTCAATTAAACTGAGGCTTATTTTTTAATTATCTGCCTAAATAGACACTAGGGTTTACATGGCTACCATCTTTAAGGACTTCAAAATGGAGATGAGCTCCTCTTGCATTTCCTGTAACACCTACTGCTGCTATTTTTTCCCCTTTGCCTACCTTCTGACCATTACCTACGTATATTTCACTACAATGAGCATACTTTGTAACATATCCATTATTGTGATCTATTACTACTAAGTTTCCATAACTTCCATTAGGTCCTACAAAGGTAACGATTCCTTCATCTGCAGCTGCTATAGGTGTCCCTATACTTGCAGCAATATCAATACCCCTATGTAGCCTACCACCTCTCGAACCATATCCAGAACTTATTCGCCCCCTTGTAGGTAACGAAAACCCACTAGCCGCAGTAGTTATAGTTTTTTCCTTTGTGCCCTTAACTATTATCTCATTTACTGGTTTCTCAACAACTTCTTTATTGATAATCTCTTCATCTACTACTACTCCATTGTGTTTAACAATCTTTGTCACAATTCTATTCTTACCTTTAATACCCTTCGTTTTTACCTTTTCTTGAGTTTTATACATAGAGTTATCTACTTGAACCTCTACATTATAGTCAATATCTTCATAATAGTCTTTTTCTTCTATTGTCTTTATTGTTAACATGGCCTTCGGCACCTTTAAACTTATTTCTTCTCCTGGATAAACCTTCTCTGGAATTAGATCTGGATTTGCATCTATTATTTCATCTACATCCATATCATACAGTTTTGCTATAGTCCAAAAACTTTCTCCAGCCTCCACAATATGGGTCCTTATCTCTTCAGAACCTGTCTCAATAAATTTTAGTGTATCTTCTACTTTTCCTATATCCGATAAAGATACTTCTTTTCTTACAATTTTAACATCTTCCAATATTTTTATATCTTTAACCTTAGAATCTTCATCATCAGTTTCAGTAACAGACTCTTTAAATCTTTTTATAACTTCTTCTGCATCTTCCCTTGTTTTTAATATACCTACTTCTACATCATCTATAAGAAGTACATAACCATTTACTAAAAATGTTAGTTTAGAACTTATCTTATCTTTTAATTCTTTTATATTATCTATATCGTTATTTTCAGCATTAATACTTTCAAATATTAATTCTTCATTTACTATACAATTAATATTGTATCTATCGCAAAGTTCTTCTTGAATTTTCTCTAATAAATGTGATATGTTTTCTTTTTCTCTGACTATTCCTACTTCTTCATCTCCTAGATACACTGCAAATGCTTCGGTACTTATTTCATTAATTTTGTATGCCGTTAATAAAAATCCAGATATTAACACAACCATTAGAATTATAAGGCTAGTTTTAAAGTTTATTCCTCTAAACCTTCTAAACCCTTCTTTATTCTTTTGGCCCAACTGATTTGGATCATCCATAAATTGTTCCTCCTAATTAATAATTAACTTTAGTAAAAATAAACATGCTCTATTTATTCTTCAAACATTAACAGAGCATGTCTATATTTATATATTTTATTCAATAAAAATAATTTTATTCCTTTTTTGTCCTGATAATTCATTACGAAATTGTAAATAATACTCATAGTATCTTTTATAAAAACACTTCTAATGTAAAAAGTTTTAAATAAGATATAGTATTAAACCTTTAAGGAGGATTAAATGAATATTAGTACCCGTACAGATTCAGTAGATTCTAAATCTACTTTTGCTATTTATAATTTCAGCAATTTTATTTATGATTATACACATTATAACTATGGTGATAAACATGATAAGTTTATAATTATGTGCATAGGAACAGATAGATCTACAGGAGATGCTCTAGGTCCTTTAGTTGGATACAAACTAAAACCAATAATATCGGAATATAAGGATGTAGAACTTTTAGGTACTCTTGATGACCCAATACACGCAAAAAACCTTTCAGAAAATATTAAGTATATAAATACAAACTTTCACAATCCTTTTATCTTAGCAATTGATGCCTCTCTTGGTAGCTATAATAAAATCGGGCATATAAATATAAAAGAAAGCCCTTTAAAACCTGGACTAGGAGTAAATAAAAATCTCCCTAAAGTAGGTGATATTAGTATTACAGGGGTAGTAAATATTAGTGGAATAATGGAATATGCTGTTCTTCAAAACACTAGACTTAGTTTAGTTATGAATATGGCGGATATTATTTCTAAGAGCTTAAATATAGCACTTTGGATGCTTCATAAAGACAAAAAAGAAAAGAAAAACATAAATAACCTATACTAGATTATTTATGTTTTTCTTTCCTTTATAAAAATTAGCAAACAATCTGTAATCTTCTATCTCCAATTGTAAACATTGTTTCTTTACTTATATCGTATATCTCTCCATCTATATTTAAATAGGCATCCTCATCTGTCATTATTTTAATCCTTTTAGCTTTATGGATTTTTACATACTTCTCAAATTTTGTATGAAGCCCTTTAAACATAGTTGGAAATAAAAAAAATATCTTTAATTTTGGTATCTTTTTTACTATACATACATGGAAATATCCATCTCCCATAAGTGCATCTGGACAAATTTTAAGTCCTCCACCATAATATTTACCATTTGCCACTGCAAGTAAGATTATATCTTCATCAAGGGACTTATCATCTATTTGAACTTTAACCTTTTTGTTTCTATAAATAAAAAGGGTTCTAAATACACTTATTAAATAAGCAACTTTTCCTTTTACTCTCTTTTTAATAGTTTCAGCATTCTTTACTATTTCTGAATCTAATCCTACACTAGCAATGTTTAAAAATATACGATCATTTACAAAAGCAATATCTATTTCTTTTGACTCTCCTTTTACAAGTAAGTTAAGAGCTTCATAAGGATTTCTAGGAACATTTAACGTTCTTGCTGAATCATTTCCTGTTCCTCCTGGAATTACAGCTAATAGTGAATTAGATTTACTCATAATTAATCCTTCTGCTACCTCATTAATAGTCCCGTCTCCTCCAACAGCAACTATTACAGTATATCCACTTTTAACACCTTCCACTGTCAATGCAATAGCTTCCTTTGGAGCCTTTGTATTAACAATATTATAATCTTTGTTGTTTTCTTTCATAACTTCTTTAATAATTGGAATATAATCTTTTGCTCTACCTCCACCTGCAATAGGATTTACAATAAAAAGAATCTTATCCATGTTCCCCCCCTATTATATAATTAGTTAATACCTTCTACGTCATTTCAGCATAACTTCTTTCTCTTATAGATCTATCTATTGCTTGCATTTCTTCTGCAGAAAGAGGATATTTAGATTCACCTTTTTCTATTGGTTTTGCGTAAGTTGTTGAAAAATCCCTTCCATAAATATTAGTAATAACTAATCCATTTAATCTATCATCTAAAAAGGCAATAGAATAGCTTAACTCACTACCCATATCGGCAAAAGCATCATACCTTACCATTCCTATTTTTTGAACGGCACCTTTTAACCTATTATTTAGTATATCAACCTTCTTTTCTACGTCTTCTACATTTAGTCTTAATTCCTCCAACTCATTTAGACTTTTAAATAATAATTCTTCTAAATTAGGTCCTTCAATTCCCTTAACTAATTTATTATATTTTTCTGTAATGTTCTTTACCCTAAATTGAGCAATCACATATAATATTAAGAGAATAAAAAAGGCTATTGTCAATCCTAGTAATATTTCAACATTATAATTTATTATTATTTCTCTTAGTCCATCCATAAATATTGTCCCTTCCTTTATATTTCCTTGCATATCTCCTTAATAGCTTTTATTCCTAGTTCAATTTCATCATGTGTATTGAATATGCCAAAGCTAAACCGTACTACGCCTTGTTCAAAAGTACCTATAGTTTTATGAGCTAAAGGAGCACAATGAAGACCAGGTCTTACGGCTATATTATATACTTCATTTAATATATAACTAATTTCTGAAGAATCTTCATCACCAATATTTAAAGATACTACTGCTCCTTGCTCTCTAACATCTAAAGGACCATAAAGTTTTACTCCATGGACTTTTGATAATCCCTCAATAAAATGCCTTGTTAATTCCTCTTCATGCTTTCTTATATTTCTAATATCCTTTTCTAATATATATCTAACACCAGCACCTAAACCTATTACACCTGGCGTATTAGGAGTACCACTTTCAAATTTATCTGGTAATACTTCTGGCTGTCCTAAAGAATGAGAAATACTACCTGTCCCGCCTTCTTTAAGTTCCCTTATATCTAATCCTTCTTTAATATATAAGCCTCCAGTACCTTGAGGCCCTAAAAGTCCTTTATGCCCTGGAAAAGCTAATAAATCAATATACATATTTTCTACATCCACATCGTAAACACCTGCTGACTGAGCTGCGTCTACCATGAAGATAATTCCATTGTCTTTTGCTATTTTACCAACTTCTTCAATGGGAAGGATTGTGCCTGTAAGATTTGAAATATGAGTCATAACAATAAGCTTTGTATTTTTCTGAATACAACTTTCAATATCCACTGGGTTAATTCTGCCTTTACTATCTGCATTTACTACTGTTGTACTTATGCCCTCCCTACCCATGGCTTTTAAAGGTCTTATAACAGAATTATGTTCCATAGAAGTAGTAATAACGTGGTCACCCTTTTTTAATAAGCCTTTTAAACCTAAATTCAAACTTTCTGTACAATTCATTGTAAATACTATATTCATAGGATTTTTAATATTGAACAATTGGGAAAGTACATCCCTCGTTTCATATATACCTCTTCCAGCTTTTAAGGCCAACTTATGCCCTGACCTTCCTGGATTTGCTCCATAATCTTTCATAGCAGTATATATCTCATCATAAACAATCTCTGGTTTTGGAAAAGAAGTAGCTCCATTATCAAAATAAATCATATATCCACCCCCACTAACTTACTAACAAACTAATTATAACATAATATTATCCTTTCTTGTACTCTTCATGTGTATAAGGCTGCCACTATTTTTAATCAAAAGTATTTCGGACATAATACTTATAGCTATTTCTTCTGGAGTTTCACCACCTAAATTTAAACCAATAGGAGTATAAACCCTTTCTAAAAGGTCTTCATCTATTCCCTTTTTCTTTAAGCTATCCATCATAACCTTTACCTTTCTTTTACTACCCATGACACCAATATATTTTGCATTACTTTCAACTACATTTTCTAAACAACTTTCATCATATTTATGACCTCTAGTAACTATCACTATATATGTATTCTCATCTATAGGATAGTTTGACAAATTTTCTTCTACATTACCTAAAATTAATTCTTTAGCTAAAGGGAATCTTTCTTTTGCTAAAAGTTCTTGTCTATCTTCAAAAACAGTTATATCAAAATCTAAAATAGATGCTATTTCATATATGGCTAAACCTACATGACCGCCACCGACAATTAAAAGTTTAGGTTTAGATTTAAATACATCTATAAATACTTCTACTTCTCCTCCACATTCCATACCTAATTCCTCTTTTTCAAGAGGCAGATATAAGCTAAAACTTTGTCCGTTTTTTAAAGCTTCTATAGATTCATCTATTACCCTACTTTCTAAATTTCCACCACCTACTGTTCCATAAATAGTCCCATCTTCTAAAACTATCATTTTTGTCCCTTCTTCCCTAGGCGTAGAACCTGAAGCTTTAGTGACTGTAGCCAAGGCTATTTCTTCTCCTCTTTCAATTAATTTAACTGCTTCTTTTAACATAGTAAAGTTTGTCATTTAAATCCTCCCTCATGTTATTAAAATGTAAAATACCTTCTAAAACTCCTCCACCTATTGCTCTTGCTTTATCTGATATAGTAAAAGCATTATCCACATTTCCCCTAGGATCAATATCTCCTATTTTTGTTCCTTCCTTTACATATAAACCTTCCTTAATCATACCTCTAACTATACCATGGACTTTAGCTTTTATTTCTTTACCACCTATTGATACAACCGCTTCTCCAAAGGCTACTTTTTCCCCAATATTACGCAAAGGCTTAATTATACCAGAAACAGGAGCCCTTAGAACCCTTTCATTTCTATAACCTAAAGTGGTTCCGGCAACTCCTGTATTTTTTTCCGCCCTTCCTTTATATATTACTTTTCCTAAATTATGTCCTCTATTACTTTCTATAACTAAATCTACATCTAAACCAGCCTCGAACCCTGGACCAACACCTATGGTTATAGGAGCCATATTTATATTTGTTCCTAAATTCTTCTTAGCAATTATACTATCAACTACAGCTAAAGGTCTTAACTCTCTTATAATTTCACCCTTTTCATCTATATAAATAGGCACTAAATTATTTTCCAAAGCTAATATTACATCTTCTTTATTATATACTAAAATACCTTTTACACCTTCTATATTTACTTCCTTACTATATACAGCTTCAGCAAAAGACACAGTTCTTCTTATACATAGTGGTCTCTCTATTTCTAAAACTAAAACCTTAAATCCACTAATAAATAAACGGTGTATAATTCCTGAAGCCACATCACCACCACCTCTAATAATCACCAAATTCTTCATAGTAACCTCCTTTGTGCACAAAAAAATCCTCAGGGGTATCAATATCCATACCTAATTTTCCACTTTCAAAAAAAACCTTAAACACTGTATTAGACTTTTCCCTAATTATATCTCTTCCTCCCTTATCTCCTTCTATACTTAACAATTCCTTTTTCAATTTTGATGGGAATAAAACAGGATTTCCTTTTATACCAGAATAATAAGGAATAATAATAAATTTTTTTCTCTTGTAAAATTCTTTTATTATTTTATTAATGGTTTTATAAGTCAAAAAAGGCTGATCACCCATTAGAAACATATATCCTTCTGTTTCTTCCTTAGATTTTAGAACACCTAATTTTACAGATTCACTTTGACCTAAACTAGGTTTTTCATTTTCCACAGTATTAACACCATATTTTTCTCCAATTTCTCCTACTTCAGCTTTCCTATAAACTAATATAATTTCATCTAAGTTAGATTTTTTTCCTGCCTTAATTACCCTCTCTATTATTTTTTCTCCTTCTATTTCTAATAATAACTTGTCCTTTCCCATTCTAGATGAAAAACCGGAAGCTAGTATTATACCTGTTATCATAACCCTCACCCTAATAAAATTTTTTTGCTTTTATACTACCAAAAATAACTTTGTAAAACCCTTCACTTTCAAGCTTTTGCCCTATATCTCTTCCTAAAGTTATATCTTCATTATTTTCTATTTTATTCAAAAATAATATATTTTCTCCCTTTGAATCCTTAAAAATACCATTTTCATTTAAAACTAATTTTACTACACTATTAATATCAATAGTATCACCTAAATTTTTATTAGTTAATTTAGTAAATATCTCTGGTCTATGAACATAATCTTCGCTAATGGATTTTCCTAGACAATCTATTCCTATTATTCCTATAGTTTTTTCGGTCTCCATAGGAATTACTGGTTCAAAACTTTTTGGCCCTTTAATAGGTCTCCCCTTTGAACCATCTCCTTCAACTAATATAAAATCAAATAAATTTTCTTTATATATTCTATTAATAACAGTAGGAGATAATCCCTTTATTTTTTCTCCTTCTACTCTTTCTCCTAGAACTGTTATAGAAGGCTTATCCAAAGATATATCTCCAATTTTTTTTAGAAAACTATAATCTCCTAATTTTGTTATTGACGAATACATATAAGTGGTTGTAGTAATAAGAACTTTTTTCTTCATCTTCTTTAATTCTTGGGCTAAAGCAATAATTGTACTAGTTTTACCTCCAGCACCAACAAAAGTGATTAAGGACTTTTTATTTAAATTAATATCAAATTGCATATAGATATAATCTTCCAAGATACTACATCTCCTCTAACAATCTATCTAGCCCAAGACCTACTTCACATAATCTTCCCTCTTCATCCTTAATCGCTAAAAATTTAAATAATTGTCCATCTTCAACTCTTATCTTTATAGGAGTTATAATATATTCTTTTTTATTTTCTTTTAGTTGCAAAAAGGTTCTATCAACTTCATATAAATTTAGCCCTATAGCACCTTTCTCGCTACTGTATATAACCACACCATATGGATTAGTAATATATATAGCATCCATTCCTGTTTTATTTAACATTTGGTCTATAATCTTTTCATCTAAATAAGATTTTTCATCTAAATAATCCCTAATAATATATACGGCTTGAAACATTCTCCTCTCCATAATATCACCAGCAACCAACTGTTGGAGTTTATAAACACCCTCACTAAGCTTTTTTACTACTTCCTGTAGATATTTGGCCCTATTATTTTGTTCTAAAACCTGACAGTTTGTCTCTGCCATTCGTAGGGAAATATCTTCTGAGAAATTAGTTATACTATTTATATTTGAAGTAACATCTTTTGTTATAATACTGTTTTTATTAATTATATCTTTTATACTCTTTAATTTTTCTTTTCCTTGATTTAATATATCTAAAATACCTTTTAATTCTTCACTGGTTATTTTAATTCCTAAACAAACTTCATCAATATATTCTGCTTCTTCATTTATACAATTAGATACATTGGATATTTCCTGTTTTAAGCCTGTTAAAACCTTCTCTATTTCTTTAGAAACCTTTTTAATTTCTTTGGCTAATTTATGAATTCTCTTTTCAACTGCAAAAAAATCTTTCCCTTGGTCTCCTGTCTTAGATGCTTCAATAGATGCATTTAAAGAAAGCATATTTACTTCTCTTAAGATTGAATCCATCATATCCATTAAACCTGTTGTCTGACAAGAATATTCCTGTAATATCAACATTTTTTTAGAACTATTAGCTATTAGCCCTTTTAAAATTCCTATTCTTTTTTCCATATTTTTAGTAGTTTTAATACCTTTTTTAGCAGAGATAATGGAGTTAGAAATAAATTGTATTTTTTCACTTATATCCTTTTCAACTTTATCTAATGATGAATCAATATTACTTGTCAAATAGTTTGTATATTTTAACATATCGTACTGTTCCATTGTGTTTGAGTCAGCCATTTCAATGTATGATGCTATAGTATTAGTAGAGTCTAAACTTTCCTGGGAAACTATATTTAACATTTCACAGACTTCATATATCTTAGAAGATGTTTCTACTTGAGTTTTTAAATTATCCTTTGTTTCTTGTAATACTTCGTTTTCTTTTCCTACTACAGACTCTGACTTTTTATACATTTTTTCTAATATTAATGTAGATATAAAAGCTAATCCTATTATTATACCTATATTAAATATTTTATTTTCAATATAGGTTACTGCCATATAAACAAGTAATAATATGAAGGTTATAAGAATAAACAATTTCCCCTCAATAAGCTGTCTTTTATTCTCCAAGTATTTACCTCCCTTATTTCCAATGGTTATACAGATATATCTATAAATTTAAAATTTGATACATGAAATAATCCTAAATCTGTAATTTTTATATCTGGAATAACTGGTAACGCTATAAAAGATAACGTCATAAAAGGATCTAATCCCTTGCTAACATTTAGTTTCTCATAGGATAGTTTAAGCATATCCTTTAATTTATAACTAACCTTCTCCACTGATTGTTGAGACATAATCCCACCTATTTCTAAAGGTAAACTTTTTAGTACTTCCCCTTTTGAAACTACAGTTATTCCACCACCTATTTTTTCTAATTCATTTATAGCTAATAATATGTCTTCATCATTATCTCCAATTACTATAAGATTATGGGAATCATGAGCAATAGTTGAACCTATAGCCCCTCCTTTTAGTTTAAATCCTTCAACTAATCCTAATCCAATATTTCCCGTTGCTTTATGTCTTTCCACTACAGCAACTTTTAAAATGTCTTCATTACCATATTGAAATTCACCATTTTTTATATTTACACTTTTTTCTACCATTTCAGTTACTAAACTATGAGACTGTAGTTTAATAATTCTAGCCTTATTAGAATTTAAGTTAATAGCTAAATCTTCTTTTTCTACTTTCTTAATATTTACACTATTCTTAACCTTAGAAGTGTCTACTTCAGTAGTATTAAACAAAGGCTTTAGATTTTCTCCAACTAGTTTTCCATCTTTAAAAACTTGAAGTATATTAAAATCTTCTAAATTATCAATAACCACTAAATCAGCATAGTAACCAGGGGCAATCGCTCCTTTTCCTTTTAGACCATAACATTCTGCTGCATTTAATGTTCCAATTTTTATTGCATCTATTGGATCTATGCCTTCTTTTATAGCTAAACGCATATTATGGTCAATATGTCCATCTTTTAAAATATCCTCTGGATGTTTATCATCAGTACAAAATAAACATCTTCTTATATTTTCTTTAGTTAACCCTTTTACAAGAGTGGTTAAATTTCTAGCTGCAGAACCTTCTCTTATTAAAATATACATACCTAATCGGATTCTATTTCTTAATTCTTCTAATGTAGATGATTCATGTTCAGTCTTTACTCCTGCTAATACATAAGTATTTAATTCTTTATCTTCTATAATAGGACCATGGCCATCTATAATCCTATTTTCTGCTAAAAGTATTTTATCTAGTATTTCCTCATCACCTGCTACTACACCTGGATAATTCATTAATTCGCCTAAGCCTAATACTCTTTCATGGTCTATAAACTCTTTTAAATCTTCTGCTTTTAGTACTGCACCTGAATTTTCAAAAGGTGTAGCTGGTACACAACTAGGCAACATTACATAAACATCTAAAGGTAAATCTTCACTATCTTCAAGTATAAAGTTAATCCCATCATTGCCTTTAACGTTAGCTATCTCATGTGGATCAGCTATAATTGTAGTAGTTCCTCTTGGCACTATAACCTTTGCAAACTGAGAGGGAGTAGTCATAGATGATTCTATATGAACATGACTATCTACAAAGCCGGGAGCCAAAATTTTACCTTCTAAATTTACCTCTTTTATTCCTTCATAATCTCCTATGCCTACAATTTTATCTTTATAGACAGCTACATTTGCCTTAACAATTTCATGAGAAAAAACATTTACAACATTAGCATCTTTTAAAACCAAAGGTGCCTTTTCATCTCCTCTGCTTATAGAAAGCATTCTTTTCAAATCTTCCCTATTCATAAAATTCCTCCTTTTTTAATTTAAATTTATCTTTATAATAATTACTTATTCTTAAACCTTTATAGTTCTATAAAAAGTTCCTTATTTGATATTATCGTATTTAATTATACTTCTCTTTCTTTTAAAGCTTTTAGCATTTT
>DATGTQ010000077.1 GCA_035301805.1 Tissierellales bacterium | reverse complement strand
TGGTACACCAAGTTTTATTACTAAATCGCCACCAGTATCTAAGTATCTTTTATCACTAGTTATATCTATGGTTCTTTTATTCTCATCTATTGATATGGAAATAAGATCTGAATCACTACCTGTTATCTCACAGATTCCATCGAAGCCTTCATCAAATACTATATCCCCTACTGGCTTTGTTGCCTTATTTTGTACTTTATCAATTACAATTGAATAAGGTTCCATATTATTAACCTTCTTATCATTTTTATTTTCTTCCTGGTTCGTGTCTTCCTTATTACTTGCATTTACATCTTTCTCTTTAATATTTTCGTTTCCATTGTCTCCCCTTTCATGAGATTCAACAGAACATGCGGTTAAAACAACAGAAATAAGTAGTATAATCATTAGTATAATCTTTTTATTCTTCATAATTTTCCACCTTATTAAGTTCATCACTTAATTTGCAAAGTGAATAGAACTCTCCCTTTCTTTGTAATAATTCATTAATATTACCCATTTCAGCAATCTTTCCATCCTTCATCATTATAATACAATCATAGTCCTTTAATAATTCTTCATCCACTTTATGAGTTATAGCTATTCTTGTCATATCCTCTAATTCACTAAGAGAAGTTTCTAATTTCCTAGTTGTTTTTAAATCTAAAGCAGAAGTAGCCTCATCCATAAGTAGTATTGGTGGCTCTTTAAGTAATGCCCTTGCAATAGAAATTCTTTGCTTTTCCCCACCAGATAACTCCATACCACCTTCTCCACAGAAAGTTGTCAATCCTCCCCTTTCTTCAAGGAAAGGAGCCATGCCTGCATTCTTAATAGCAAAGTTTACTTGACTCTCTGGCCACTCCCTGTAAAGTTTAATATTTTCTTCAATAGTATCATCAAAAACAAAAGTATCTTGTTGTACCATACTATACAATTGGGTTAAAGATCCTTCAGCAATATCCCGTATTTCAACGTCATCAATATAAATACTTCCTTCAAACCAATCATAATATCCTGCTAAAAGTTTAAGTAATGTAGACTTTCCACTACCACTTAACCCAACAATTGCATAAGCTTTCCCTTTTTCAAAGACTAAATCAATATTTTCCAGCACATTTTCACCATTTGATTCAAATGCAAAACTCATATTTTTTACTTTGATACTCTTTTCTAATTGGAACTTTTGGACTTTAATGCCCGTTTCTATTTCTTTGCTTAATATCTTATCGGATTTTTCTAATAGTTGTACACTAGCTTTCTTTTTAGCCACACCCGAAACTACTTCGTTTATAGGAGAGGTTACATTATTAAGAAGTTGTACAAAAGCAAATATCCCACCCAGGGTCATTTGCCCTTTTATAGTAAGCCAAGCTCCTATAACAAAGATTAATATTACAATTACAATAGTGCTATTTTGAGTCAAGGACATTACAATACCAAGCAATATTTGGTATTTTTCTTTAGCCCTTTCTTGGTCATCTACCTTATTTTCTGATAATTTAAGTATTTCTTTTTCAATGTTGAAACTTTTAATTACTGGATACCCTGTAAGTATATCTTTGATAAAGGAAGTATATTTACTATTATTTGTAGACACCTTATTCTGAGCAACCTCTAATTTTTTATTAAATATAGCTGAAACAATTAAAGGTAGTACACAGGATACTAATACACATATTGCTAACTTCCAATTCATATAAAACATAAGAAGTATACCCGCAATTATCATAACGCTTTGGGATATTAATGTAATACCACCACGAATATAATCTTGCTCTATAATCGTTAAATCATTATTCAACATAGAAATATAGGTTCCAGTTTTCTCTTTATTAAAATCCTTAAGTCTTAAAGCCAAAACTTTTTCCGTTATTACTCCTTTTAAATTCTTTAATGCTTTTTTAGTAAATTTATTTACAGTAATAACTTCAATTAAATTGACTAATATATTTATTCCTATAAAAACCAAGGAAATAAATATTAAACGATAAAGCTCTTGAAACCCTCCAATAATTCCCTTATCAATGTATTGCTTTAGTATAATGGCAACTCCTAGACTAAGCATATAGGATATTATTGAAAAAAACACTGCTAAGAAGTACGTTTTCTTATTATCTTCATATATATACCCTGAAAGTTTTTTATCCTCACTTTTAGGTGGACCTACTAAAGATGTTTTAATTGCTCTTCTTTTAATCATTTTATTCCATCTCCCCTATTAGCTCATTAAGTATATCTACTTCTACATTGGAAAAGTCTATATCACTTACTTCCTCTACAATATTTACTCGTTCTTTAGGCATTAAATCAGAATATGCAAAGTTATATAGGTCATTAAGAGCCTCTATGAAACAATCTTTAAACTCAATCATATCATTTTCATTAATAAATGAAGTATCATAATAATTAGTAAATACTACACTATTCTTAACATAGGCTCCATTTACTGTTAGAGGATGAAATAATATATTTTCTAAATCAATATCAAATTGATTAAATTTATTACAGTATCTTACTCCTTTAAGATTGTTATTTTTCATAGAAGTATCACCTAAGAAGTTAAAACCTACATCGGCATGTATGTCTAACGACTTATTACCATTTAAATACTTTAATATTCCATAGGTCATGCCTTTATTAGGAATCTTTAAAAACCATCTTCTCACTTCCATTACCATATGATTTACATTAGAACTAGTACTTAGGACTAATGGAAATAAATTAGTAAACCAACCTACAGTCCGGTTAATATTAATATCCTTATGGAGTTCTTCTCTACCATGGGTTTCAATTTCCAATACATAAGATGATATGTTTTTCCACTTATTTAACACCATACTTAAAGCTGTAATAAAAAACTCATTAGTTTCAAGGCCGAAAATCTCCTGATATCTTTCCATCATTCTTATACACTTTTCCTTGGAAAATGAAAAACTTGATACAGCCATTCGTTTTTTATCACTATATTGTACTAATGGTTTGGAAAATAATCTATCTGCTATTTTCCCTTCAGATACAACATTCATCCAATACTCTTCATCCTTCTTTCCATCATTACTTTCTCCAAATTCTTTTAGGTTCTCTATCCAATCCAAATATGAAGCTGTTTTCCTTGGTAAATTAATTTCTTCATTTTTTTCTATCTGATTATAGACTGTGAAAATGTCCGTTGTTAATATTCTCCAAGAAACACCGTCTACTGCTAAATGATGTATACATATCATAAGATAGTCTTTATTATTAGTATGGAATAATACTGCATGAAGCAAAGGCCCATTTTCTATATTCATAGTACTTTGTTCATATTTAGTAATTCTCTCAACTTCTTCCCTAATATTTTTTTCTAACATTTCTTCTATAAATACCTCATTGAACACTATTAAATCCTTAGTTTCATTAGGAGATTGAATTCTTTGTTCTGGGTCATAAATTGCCCTTAACATATCATGATATATTACTATTTCTTTTAATGATTTTTTAAGAATGTCTCCCTTTAAAGGTGAATCCATTTCCAAAACTATAGATTGATTAAAATGGTTTTTATTTTCCAAATCTAATTCAAAGAATCTACTTTGTATTGGAGAAAAAGGTATATTTCCTGATATTGGTTCTTGATTATATTCATCAACATCCTTTTCCATAACATTTGAACTACAAATCTTTCCTACAGTTTGTAATTCCATAATGTCTTTAATATTAAGACTATATCCTTTCTCTCTCATTATGGAAGATACTTGAATAGCCTTTATAGAATCCCCCCCTAATTCAAAGAAACTATCTTCAAGTCCAATGGGCTCCATACCTAAAACTTCTTCAAAAGTTTCAGCTAATAATCTTTCTATTTCTTCTTTTGGCTCCACATATTCATTTTGTCTTTCGTACTCAATTTCCGGTAAAGCTCTTTTATCAAGCTTTCCATTAACAGTTAAAGGTATCTTATCTATGGCTTTAAAATACTGAGGAATCATATACTCAGGTAATACTTCTTTTAACCCCTCTTTTAATTTAAATACATCTAATTCTTCTCCTTCATTCATTACTACATAGGCTAAAATGGCTTTATCCTTATCCGAAA
>DATGTQ010000076.1 GCA_035301805.1 Tissierellales bacterium | reverse complement strand
GGAAATGGTCAATCTGAACTCATAGAAGGTATAACAGGATTAAGAGAAATTGAGGAAGGAAAGGTTATATTAAATGGTAAGGAAATAACAAATCTAAATCCAAAAGAAATAATTGAAAGTGGTCTAAGTAATATTCCAGAGGATAGGCAGGATAGAGGATTAGTATTAGATTTTAGTGTAGCCGAAAATATGATATTGGAGAATTATTATAAAAAACCTTTTTCAGAAAAAGGAAAATTAAATCATAAAGAGATTAATAACTATGCAAAAAAACTAATTGATAGTTTTGATGTTAGACCAAAAGAAGAAAGTATGCTAGCTAAATCTCTATCTGGAGGCAATCAACAAAAAGTAATAGTTGCCAGAGAAATTTCTAATGATCCAGATGTTTTAGTAGCGGCTCAACCCACTAGAGGACTTGATGTTGGAGCCATTGAGTTTGTTCATAAGTATTTAGTTGAACAAAGGGATAAAGGTAAGGCTGTTTTACTTGTGTCTTTTGAATTAGATGAAATACTCAATCTTTCCGATAGGATAGCTGTAATTTATAATGGTAAAATTGTAAAAATATTAGATAGAAAAGATGCGGATGAAAACAAATTAGGATATCTAATGGCTGGAGGAGGTGCAGATAGTGAAGCAAAATAGACTAAAATTTACCCTTATATCTATACTTATAGGTTTATTAGTAGGGGCTATAATATTGTTAATTACAGGTTTTAATCCTATAGAAGCTTATAGTATTATGATAAAAGGTATATTTGGAAATCCAAGATACGTAGTTTGGGCTATAATACGTTCTACTCCATTAATACTTACGGGTATATCTGTAGCCTTCGCTTTTAGAACAGGTTTATTTAATATTGGGGCAGAAGGTCAATTTATAGTAGGGACAATAGCAGCAGCGTTAGTAGGATATTTTTGGAAGTTACCTCCTATAATCCACGTTATAGTTGCTATAGCAGCAGGGGTTTTAGCTGCAGCAATATGGGGTGGAATAGCAGGACTTCTTAAATCTAAATTTGGAATTAATGAGGTTATTTCAACAATAATGTTAAACTGGATAGCTTTTTATTCTAATAACTTCTTTGTTCTTTGGGATAAGTTTAAAAGACCTAATAAAGATGCATCTCAAAGAATACTAGAAACAGCAAATATTCAGATATTAGCAAAATGGAAAACTACAGAAGCCGGTAAAGCATGGATTGTTAACAATGAGTTTTTAGGTGATATATTAAAAACACCTTTTAACTGGGGAATTGTAATAGCTATAGCCGTTGCTTTTTTAATTAAATATATTATTGAAAATACTACTTCAGGTTATGAATTAAGAGCGGTAGGTCATAATAAAAATGCTGCCGAATATGGTGGTATAGATGTAAATAAGAATATGGTTAAATCAATGATGATAGCGGGAGGTATATCTGGATTAGCAGGAGCTTTACATGTATTAGGAGTCTCCCATGAAATTGCAATATTAGCTGCAATGGAAGGTTATGGATTTGATGGTATAGCAGTTTCTTTAATAGCTGGAAATAATCCTATAAGTTGTATTTTTGCTGGTTTATTATTTGGTTCTTTAAAATATGGAGGTCAGAAGATACAACCTGCAATGGGTGCACCATCTGAAGTAATAGATATTATGATTGGTTCAATAGTATTCTTCATAGCCATACCAAAATTGATAGAAATATTTAGAGCAAGGAAAACGAGAAAGAGAGGTGGAGAAGTTGAAGCTTCTGAGTAGTCTAGGTATTATTATTAATATTAGTTTAATGTATGCTGCGCCTCTAATATTCACATCATTAGGAGGGGTAATGTCTGAAAATGCAGGAGTCGTCAATATTGGATTGGAAGGTATGATGACTATGGGTGCCTTTGTTGGAGCAACAGTAGGATATTTTACAAAGAATCCTTGGTTAGCTTTTTTAGCGGCAGGGCTGGCAGGAGGAATTATGGCACTTCTTCATGCTATTGCTTCTGTGTCTTTAGCGGCTGATCAGGTAATATCTGGAGTAGCTATTAATTTCTTAGGGCCAGGATTAGCATTATTTTTAAGTAGAATATTCTTTGACGGAGCCACACACACTTTACCTATAGATTTAAATCATAAGATGCCTAGGCCTCTTAATGGGGTATTTGCTAAAGGTTCATTTTTAGACGCTTTATTTAATCATTATGCAACAGTTTATTTAGCCTTTTTATTGGCGTTAATTGTGTGGTTTGTACTATATAAAACTAAGATTGGATTGAGAATTAGAGCAGTAGGAGAACATCCAAGGGCAGCAGATACACTTGGTGTAAATGTTTTTAAAGTAAAGTATTTGGGCGTTATTATATCAGGAATTTTTGCAGGATTTGGTGGAGCTGCTATGAGTTTGGCTATAGTTTCTAATTTTAGAGCTTCATTAGTAGCTGGACAAGGGTTTATCGCCTTAGCAGCAATGATATTTGGGAAATGGACTCCCCAAGGCTCCTTGGCAGCATGTATATTTTTTGGATTTGCTCAAGGATTAGTAGTATATTTAGGAGGAACCAATATTCCAGTTTCATCTCAAATATTGGCTATGATTCCGTATATAATAACTATATTGGTTCTTATGGGATTTGTTGGAGGAGTGTCTGGTCCATCGGCTAATGGTATTCCATATGAAAAACAAGAAGGATAGTCAAATGAAAAAAGGTGAATTTCACCTTTTTTTATTTTGTATTTTCCCTATTTAAAAATGCAGCAATAGAATATATTCCAAATCCAACTGCTAATAATGCTGGTACAAGTATGATGAGAATAGTTAACATAGCATTAGTCATATGAACCCTTCATGAGCATGGAAGCTTTCTGATTCTCTATTCTACTTTAGTATACCATATTTTATTTTGTATTGTTTCTTTAATTTTGGTATAATATATGTTAAGGATTAGTATAATTTATTAGATAGTAAAACCTTTTACAGGGAGTGGACTTTATGGAACTAGGTTATAATTTAACTCTTAAACAAGAGCAAAAATTAAGAATGACACCGGAACTGAGACAAGCTATAGAACTGTTACAGTTTACTAGTTTAGAATTAGATGAGTATTTAGAGGATCAGATAGAAAAAAATCCACTGTTAGAAATGGAAGAATTAAAGGATAATCAGGAAAATGTGGAAGAACAATCAAAAGAAAATGAAGAAATAGATTGGGAAGAAGTTATAGAAAACTATGATGATATAAGTTATAAACCACAAAATGAAAAAGATGAGAAAGAATATACGTATGAAAATTTTGTAAGTTATTCCCCTTCTCTTAAGGAACATTTGTTAGTTCAAATAAAGTTAATATTCACGGATGAAAAAGATATTGAAATTGGTGAGATACTCGTTGATTATGTTGATGAAAATGGTTATTTTAAAGGGGAAATGGGGGAAATTGGACAAGAATTTAACCTAGAAGAGGAAGATATAGAAAATGTTTTAAATAGGATACAAACTCTTGATCCAGTAGGTGTTGGAGCTAGAGATTTAAAAGAATGTTTAATTATTCAATTAAAAGAGAAAAAGATAAAAAAGCCTAGTATATATAAAGTTATAGAAAATCACTTAGAAGATATAGCTAAAAATAGATTACAAAACATATCAAAAAAACTAGATATAGAATTAAAAGAGGTACAAGAAATTTGTGACTTAATTAAAACTTTAGAACCAAAGCCTGGAAGAGGGTATTCAGAAGAAGAAAAAGATGTTAAGTATATTACTCCTGACATAATTTTAAGAGAAATAGATGGAGAGTATGTTATTTTATTAAATGATATAACGGCTCCTAGACTCAATATAAATAAATATTATAAAAAATTAATTACTAAATCTAAAGATGCTAATACAGCGGAATATCTAAAAGAAAAATTAAACTCAGCCATGTGGATAATAAAAAGTATTGAACAAAGAAGGATGACTATATATAATGTTGTAAAATCTATACTAAAACATCAAGAGGAATTTTTTAAAAAGGGTGAAAAAGCATTAAAGCCTTTAACTTTAAAGGAAGTAGCAAAGGATATAAATGTCCATGAATCTACAGTTAGTAGAGCAGTCAATGGAAAGTATATGCAAGCTCCTAATGGTCTATTCGAATTAAAATATTTTTTTTCTAGTGGTGTTTCTAGTAATAAAGGTAGTGTTTCTGCTATAAGTATTAAAGCTATTATCAAAGATTTAATAGAAAAAGAAGATGTAAAAAAGCCATTAAGTGATCAAAAAATTACAGATATCTTAAAAGGAAAAGGCATTTCAATTTCTAGAAGAACTGTAGCTAAATATAGGGATGAATTAAATATCCCATCTTCTACACTGCGAAAGAGATATTAGACAGCCTAATATATACATTAGGTTGTTTTTTATTTAAAATGCCTTGATAAAAAAGTAAATTTAATTTATAATGGAAATGTAGGTAGATAAGGTTATATTTTTTGGGTACTGTGGGCCAAAAATGACACATCGGGACTTCATAGGCCCCATTATTAAAAATTGGTTATAATTTATAGGTAATTTGACACAATAAGAGTTAAAGGCTCAACTAAGGGGTGTATGTTTTGATAGACATAATTGAATTAGAAAAAAAGATAGTACCAGAAATATTAGACATTATGGAAAAGAGATATGACATTCTCCGAGGTATAAATTATAATCAACCTATTGGAAGAAGAACTTTAGCAAATAATTTAAATATGGGAGAAAGAACTGTTAGAACAGAAGTTAATATTTTAAAAGAACAAGGGCTTTTAAGTATAGAACCTATGGGTATGTATGTAACACAAGAAGGGAAGAATCTTTTAGAAGACCTAACAGAAGTAATCCATAAAGTAAAAGGCTTAAGTGAATTAGAAAGAAAAATGGAGAAATTACTAGAAGTAGAAAATGTATTAATTGTACCTGGCAATAGTGATGAGAATGATTTAATTTTAAAAGATATTGGCAAAACAGCTGCTCTTTACTTAAAGAAAATTATTAAGGATAACTATATAATTGGAATTACTGGTGGAAGTACAATGGCACAGGTAGCAGATGAAATGCCAAAGATAAAATCAAAGGATAATGTTTTAGTTCTTCCAGCTAGAGGTGGTTTAGGCAAGGATGTTGAAACTCAGGCCAATAGTATAGCAGCTAAATTGGCTAAAAAATTAGATGGAAATTATAGATTACTACATGCACCTGATAGCATAGAAAAAGAGACTTTAGAAGTTTTATTAAAATTAGAAGATGTAAAGGAAACCCTAGAGTTAATAAGAAAAATGGATATATTGGTTTTTGGTATAGGTAGAGCAGATGTAATGGCAGAAAGAAGAAAATTATCCAATGAAAGCATTAATTGCATAATGGATAAAGGTGCTGTGTCAGAAGCTTTTGGCCATTATTTTGATACAGAAGGTAAACAAGTTTGGGAATCTATGACAGTAGGTATATCATTAGAAGATTTTAAAAAGACTAAACATGTCATAGGTGTTGCAGGAGGGGAAGCTAAATCAGATGCAATTTTATCCGTTACAGCTTTTAGAAAGAACATGACTATAGTTACTGATGAAGGTGCAGCCCTTAAAATTTTAAATAATGTTTAAAATGCTACATTATTGTAGCTTAATATATTTAGAAATTAAAAAAGTATAAGGAGGATATATTATGGCAATGAAAGTTGGTATTAATGGTTTAGGTAGAATAGGAAGAGATGTTTTTAGAATCATCATGGAAGGGGATTTTGATGATATCGAATTAGTATCTGTAAATGCATCTGGAGATATTAATACTTTAGCACATTTATTAAAATATGATAGTCTTTATGGCAAATTTAATGGGGAATTAGAAGCAGTAGAAGATGGATTTATAGTAAATGGCAAAAAAATCAAAAGAACTGAAAATAGAAATCCAGAAGAAATTCCATGGAAAGACTTAGGAGTAGAATTAGTAATAGATTCTACAGGGGCTTTTAGAGACAAAGAAGGCTTATCAAAACATATTAAAGCAGGAGCTAAAAAGGTTATTGTTACTGCACCAGCTAAAAAAGAAGATATTACAATAGTTATGGGAGTCAATGATGAAGATTATGATCCAGAAAACCATAATATTATATCCAATGCATCCTGTACAACTAACTGCTTAGCGCCAGTTGCTAAAGTAGTGTTAGACAAATTTGGTATAAACAAAGGACTTATGACAACTGTACACGCTTATACAAATGATCAACAAATATTAGATAAAAGACATAAAGATTTAAGAAGAGCTAGAGCGGCTGCAGAATCAATTATTCCAACTACTACAGGAGCTGCAAGAGCAGTTGCATTAGTTTTACCTGAATTAGAAGGAAAATTAAATGGATTTGCAATGAGAGTTCCAACTCCAACAGTTTCAATAGTAGACTTAACATTCGAAGTTGAAAAACCAGTTACAGTAGAAGAAGTTAATAAAGCATTTAAAGAAGCTAGCGAAGGAAAAATGAAAGGAATACTTGGGTATTCAGAAGAACCATTAGTATCTATTGACTATAGAAAAGATCCACGTTCATCAATTGTTGATGGTTTATCTACTATGGTTATTGATAATATGGTTAAAGTAGTATCTTGGTATGATAACGAATGGGGATATTCTTGTAGAGTAGTAGACTTAGTTAGATATATTGCTAATAAATAATAATTTAAAACCGGTCTTGTTATGTCAGGACCGGTTTTAATCCAATATTATTAACAAAGAGGTGGTAATATGATAGATAAAAAATCTATAGAAGATTTAAATTTAAATGGGAAAAAAGTATTAGTTAGATGTGATTTTAATGTTCCAATGGATGAAGATAGAAATATAACTGATGATAGAAGAATTAGAAGTTCTTTGCCAACTATTGAACATATTTTAAAAAACAATGGTAAGGCAATTCTTATGTCTCATTTGGGAAGACCTAAGGGAGAAGCAAAACCTGAATTTTCATTGGAACCAATAGCTAAAAGACTGTCAGAGTTATTAGGGAAGGAAATAGTTTTTGCACAAGATAACAATGTAATTAGCGAAAAGGTAGAAAGTATTGTAAATGCTATGGAAGATGGGGAGGTAGTATTATTAGAAAATACTAGATTTAGAAAAGAAGAGAAGGAAAATGATGAAGAATTTGCTAAAAAATTGGCGTCTTTAGGTGAGTTATACATAAATGATGCTTTCGGAACTTCTCATAGATCCCATGCTTCAAATGTAGGAGTATCTAAATTTTTACCATCTGCAGTAGGATTTTTAGTACAGAAAGAAATTGAAGTAATGGGTAAAGCTTTAGATAATCCAGATAGACCTTTCTTAGCTATATTAGGAGGAGCAAAAGTTTCCGACAAAATAGGAGTAATAGAAAATTTAATAAATAAAGTTGATAGTATAATAATAGGTGGTGGAATGTCCTACACCTTCTTAAAGGCAAAAGGTTTAGAAGTTGGAGAATCCATACTTGAAGCGGATAAAGTAAATTTAGCTAGAGAATTAATGAAAAAAGCAGAAGAAAAAGGAGTAGAGTTATTATTACCATTAGATATAGTTGTTGCAAAAGAATTTAAAAATGATACTAAATTTAAGACTGTTAAAAGTGATGAAATACCTGTAGATATGATGGGAATGGATATTGGAGAAGAAACTATTAAATTATTCTCAGACGCAATAAGAAAAAGTAAAACTATTGTATGGAACGGGCCTGTAGGAGTGTTTGAAATGGCAAACTTTAAAGAAGGAACAGATGCAATAGCTAAAGCCATGGCTGAAACAGATGGTATAACTATAGTTGGTGGTGGAGATAGTGCATCAGCAGTTGAAAAAGCAGGTTTCCAAGATAAAATGACTCATATATCTACTGGAGGAGGAGCTTCTTTAGAATTTTTGGAAGGAAAGGCTCTACCAGGTATAGCGGCTATTAGTAATAAGTAAGGAGGATTTTTTAATGAGAACACCTATGATTGCTGGAAATTGGAAGATGAATAAAACGTTAGACGAAGCTTTAGAATTGGTTAAAGATATAAAGAATGAAGAAAGAGACAAAGATGTAGAAGCTGTACTTTGTATACCTTATGTAAACTTAACTGAAGTAAAAAAGCTTATAGAAGACACAGATATAAAATTAGGGGCACAGAATGTCCATTGGGAAGATAGCGGTGCTTATACTGGAGAAATATCTCCACTAATGCTTAAAAATATAGGAGTGGAATATGTAATAATAGGTCACTCTGAAAGAAGACAATATTTTAATGAAACAGATGAAATAGTAAATAAGAAGGTAAAAGCAGTATTAAATCATGGATTAAAACCGATATTATGTGTAGGTGAAACTCTAGCAGAAAGGGAAAAGGGAATAGAAGAAGATATAGTAGGAGAACAAATAAAAAATGCTTTAGAAGGAATAAGTGAAGAAGATGCTTCAAATATAGTTATTGCTTATGAACCTATTTGGGCAATAGGCACAGGAAAAACTGCTTCCAGTAAAGATGCCAATACTATGTTAGGGTTTATACGTAATATTCTTGGGGATATATACAATAAAGACTTAAAAAATAATATTAGAATATTATACGGTGGTAGTGTTAAACCAGCTAATATAAAGGAATTAATGGCAGAAGATGAAATCGATGGTGCCTTAGTTGGCGGTGCTAGTTTAAAAAAGGATGATTTTTTAAGTCTTATCAATTATTAAATGGAGGCAAAAATTATGGTAAAAAAACCGGTAATGCTTATGATACTTGATGGATGGGGCGTGGGAAAAAATTATAAAGGTAATACTATTTCCTTAGCAGATACGCCAAACTATGATAAAATTTTAAAAACTTATCCAAATACCCAATTGAAAGCAAGTGGAATGGCAGTAGGACTTCCTGAAGGCCAAATGGGAAATTCTGAGGTAGGCCATTTAAACATTGGTGCTGGAAGAGTTATTTATCAAGATTTTACTAGAATAAATAAATCCATTGAAGATAAAGACTTTTTTGAAAATAAGGCTATTTTGAAAACTATAGAAAATGCTAAAGAAAAAAATACTAGTATTCATGTTATAGGATTAGTTTCTCCAGGTGGAGTCCATAGTCATGAAGAACATTTATATGCTTTACTTGAAATGTTTAAAAAGCATGGTTTAAATAAAGTTTATATACATGCATTTTTAGACGGAAGAGATGTATCACCTACCAGTGGTATAAAATCCTTAGAAAAACTTGAAGAAAAAGCAGAAGAGATAGGAGTAGGAAAGATAGCAACGGTATCTGGAAGATATTATGCTATGGACAGGGATAAAAGATGGGATAGAACTAAAAAAGCCTATGATGCTATGACTATAGGGGTGGGTAATGAAGAAAGCTCAGCCGTGGATGCAGTGGCCAAATCTTATAAAGAAAAAGTAACAGATGAGTTTGTAGTCCCTACGGTAATAAAGGAAAATAATAAACCTGTAGCTACTGTAGAAAATAATGATTCTATAATATTTTTTAATTTTAGACCAGATAGAGCAAGACAAATAACTAGGGCTTTTGTAGATGAAGATTTTGAAGGTTTTTCGAGAGAGAAAAAAGTAAACACAGTCTTTATGACTATGACCCAATATGATGATACTATAGAAAATGTAACTATAGCATTTAAACCGGTATTTGCAAAAAATACTTTAGGTGAATATTTAAGTGGATTAGGATATAATCAATTAAGAATTGCAGAAACTGAAAAATATGCCCATGTTACTTTCTTCTTTAATGGAGGAATAGAAAAACCTTATGAAAATGAAGACAGAGTTCTTATTCCTTCGCCAAAGGTAGCGACTTACGATTTAAAACCAGAAATGAGTGCTTATGATGTAAAAGAAGAAGTAATAAAAAGACTAGAAATGGATAAATATGATTTAATAATATTAAACTTTGCAAATCCAGATATGGTAGGCCATACTGGGGATATTGATGCGGCTGTAAAAGCGGTAGAAACAGTAGATGAATGTTTAGGTGAAATAGTAGATGAAGTTTTAAAAAGAGATGGAAAAATGTTTATTACTGCAGACCATGGAAATGCAGAAGAACTAATAGATGAAGAAGATGGCAGTCCAATTACTGCCCATACTACAAATAAAGTACCCTGTATAATATTAGGTGAAGGAAATGTTAAGTTAAAAAAGGGGATTTTAGCTGATATATCTCCAACCCTTCTTCATATGTTAAATTTAGATGTGCCAAAAGAAATGACTGGAAAATCACTTATTTTAAGGGAGGAATAAAACTATGAGTATGATTATTGATATATTTGGTAGAGAAGTGTTAGATTCAAGAGGGAACCCAACAGTAGAAGTAGAAGTTTGGACAGAATTAGATGGACATGGAAGGGCTTTAGTTCCTTCAGGAGCATCTACTGGAGCTCACGAGGCAGTGGAATTAAGAGATGGGGATAAAAGTAGATATTTAGGTAAAGGTGTAGTAAATGCAGTGAATAATGTAAATGAAATTATTGCACCAGAAATAATAGGAATGGATGTTCTTGATCAATTAGCTATAGATAGGACTTTAATTGAATTAGATGGTACAGACAATAAAGGAAAACTAGGAGCCAATGCAATACTTGGAGTATCTTTAGCAGTGGCAAGAGCTGCAGCTGATGAATTAGGACTTACAGTATTTGAATATATCGGTGGAGTAAATGGAAAAACTCTTCCTGTACCAATG
Organism: Tissierellales bacterium; assembly: GCA_035301805.1. Lineage (NCBI taxonomy): Bacteria > Bacillati > Bacillota > Tissierellia > Tissierellales > Tissierellales bacterium. The sequence goes on along the minus strand of DATGTQ010000076.1, from coordinate 6,386 downwards.
ATGAATATATTGAATGGTGGAGATCATGCTGATAATAATGTAGATATTCAAGAGTTTATGGTAATGCCTATTGGAGCAAAAAGCTTTAAAGAGGGATTAAGAATGGGAGCAGAAATATTCCATAACTTAAGATCAGTTCTTAAATCTAAAGACTTAAACACAGCAGTAGGAGATGAAGGTGGTTTTGCCCCTAATTTAAAAAGTAATGAAGAAGCATTGGCAACTATTGTTGAAGCAATTGAAAAAGCAGGCTATGTGCCTGGTAAAGATATATACTTAGCATTAGACGTTGCGGCTACTGAATTATATGATGAAGAAAACAAAGTGTATAAATTAGAAGGAGAAGGGAAAGAATTAACAGTAGAGGAAATGGTAGATTACTATGAGGAAATAGTAGAAAAATATCCAATTATATCAATAGAAGACGGTTTAGCTGAAGATGATTGGGAAGGGTGGAAACTATTAACTGATAGATTAGGTGAGAAGATACAGTTAGTTGGAGATGACCTATTTGTTACTAATACTGAAAGATTAGCAAAAGGAATAGATATGGAAATATCTAATTCTGTATTGGTTAAGCTTAATCAAATTGGAACATTAACAGAAACTTTAGATACTATAGAAATGGCAAAAGAACATGGTTATACAGCGGTGGTATCTCATAGGTCTGGTGAAACTGAAGATACAACAATAGCTGATTTAGTAGTAGCAACAAATGCTGGCCAAATTAAAACTGGTGCACCTTCTAGGACAGATAGGGTAGCAAAATATAATCAATTATTAAGAATAGAAGAGTTCTTAGGTGAAATGGGACAATATAAAGGAATTGAAGTTTTCTACAATATCAAAAAATAGTTCAAGGACCCTCTTTCTTGGGTCCTTAACTATTGCTTTTATATACTTGCTATGATAAAATGGTTATGTTTATAGGGGAGATAAAATAATCTTTATTAATAAGCATTGGAGGTGGCAGCTTGAAGACCTTATTTAATGTAGTTATAATAGCATCAAGTCTATTTTTAATAATATCTATAGTACTTCAACCTAGTAATCCAGAGGGAATGGGTTCTATAACTGGTGGAACAGCAGATGTATGGGGAAAAAACAAAGATAGAAGTATAGGGGGAACATTACAAAGATTAACGGCTATTTCAGCAGCTGTCTTTATGATATCTGCTTTAGTATTAGCAGCTATGCAATGATAAAAGGAGGAAAAAAGGAAAATGGAAACAGCATTTATAATTTCAATTATAACAGGTATTGTAGCTTTATTATTTGCAGTTAGTAAAGCAAAAACTATTGAAAAAGTTGCGCCTGGTACTGATAGGATGAGGGAAATTGCATCCTACATAGAAGAAGGATCTATGGCGTTTTTAAGTAGGGAATATAAATCATTAGCTATATTCGTTATAGCCCTGTTTATAATCTTAATATTTACTATTGGCATTGGAACTGCAGTTAGTTTTATAGTAGGGGCTATATTTTCTGTATTAGCAGGATATTTTGGTATGAAAGTAGCTACAAAGGCAAATGTTAGGACTGCAAATGCAGCAAAAGAAAAAGGAATGAATAGTGCATTAAATGTTGCTTTTTCTGGTGGAGCAGTAATGGGTATGTCTGTAGTAGGCTTAGGGATACTTGGTATAGGAGTATTATATACAATTTATCCAGATCCAGAAATTATAACAGGATTTGCTTTGGGAGCATCATCTATTGCATTATTTGCCCGCGTAGGTGGAGGAATTTATACAAAAGCAGCTGACGTAGGGGCAGATTTAGTTGGTAAAGTAGAAGCAGGAATACCAGAAGACGATCCAAGAAACCCAGCAGTAATAGCTGATAATGTTGGAGATAATGTTGGAGACGTAGCAGGAATGGGTGCAGATTTATTCGAATCTTATGTAGGAGCAATTATTTCAGCATTTACTTTAGGTTTAGCAGCTTATGGGGAATCTGGAGTATACTTTGCAATATCTCTTGCATCAGCTGGTATTATAGCATCTATAATAGGTGTATTTTTTGTTAGAGGAGATAAGGATCCACAAAAGTCATTAAATACAGGAACTTTAGTAAGTTCTCTTATTACAATAGTAGCAGCTTTCTTTTTAAGTAAATCTATTATTGGTGAATTACGACCTTTTGTAGCAATAGTAGCTGGATTAGTAGTAGGGTTGGTAATTGCAAAAATTACTGAATACTATACTTCAGCAGATTATGATCCAGTAAAGAGAATAGCTAAAGAATCTGAAACAGGAGCTTCAACAAATATTATTGGAGGATTGTCTGTAGGTATGAAATCTACAGGTGGACCAATAATTGTTATAGCAATTGGAATATTAGTAGCATTTTTTGCAGCAGGTGGGGCGGAAAATGTAACTTATGGACTTTATGGTATTTCATTAGCGGCAGTTGGTATGTTATCAACAGCGGGAATGACTATTGCAGTAGATGCTTATGGACCAATTGCTGACAATGCTGGTGGAATTGCAGAAATGTGTGATTTACCAGAAAATGTAAGAGATATTACTGATAAACTTGATGCTGTAGGAAATACAACTGCAGCTGTTGGAAAAGGATTTGCTATAGGATCCGCTGCATTAACAGCATTAGCACTATTTGCATCTTATACACAAGCAGTTAAACTAAGTTCTATAAATTTAACGGATCCGAAAGTTATTTCAGGTATGTTTATTGGTGGCATGCTTCCATTTATATTTTCGGCTATAACTATGGATGCAGTTGGTAAGGCAGCATTTAGTATGATTGAAGAAGTAAGAAGACAGTTTAAAACTATACCGGGTATTATGGAAGGTAAAGCTACTCCTGAATATAATACTTGTGTTGATATAAGTACTCAAGCCGCACTGAAGGAAATGATTATACCAGGAGTTCTTGCAGTAGTAGTACCAATAGTTGTAGGATTAATATTAGGACCTGAAGCTTTAGGTGGACTAATTGGTGGAGCATTAGTTACGGGTGTTTTAATGGCTATATTTATGGCTAATGCTGGAGGAGCTTGGGATAATGCTAAGAAGTATGTAGAAGATGGAAACCATGGTGGAAAAGGTAGTGAAGCTCACAAGGCAGCAGTTGTTGGAGATACAGTTGGAGATCCATTTAAAGACACTTCTGGTCCATCATTAAATATATTAATAAAATTGATGACTATAGTTTCTTTAGTATTTGCACAATTATTTGTTCAATATGGGGGAAAATTATTTTAGGATGTAAGTTCATGTTTTCTTAAGACTTTTAAAGAATAAATAATAAAAGATAAAGGCAAATAAAATTAAACTGAATTTTATATGGATAAAGTAAACCACCCATTTTACGGGTGGTTTTAATTATAGAAAATATATAGTAAAAGGGTTTAGTGATTAATTGGTTTTTAGTGGCTATTAAATAAAGCAAATTTAAATATGATATAATTGGAATTAGCACTTGCTGGATAAATATCATATATACATATTGATGTACTGATACGGCATTCTTTAAGAAAAGGAAAAGCCATTAATCAAAACTTTAGTAAAAATGTTACTGAAATTTGTCATTATATAATTGTAATTGGGGAAAATAGATGTAATAAGAAAAATTATAGGATTAAATAACTTATGTTTTTTATAAAAAACTTTTTATAATTATACATAACTATAAAGTAAGTAAGATAATGGAGGTTAGAAAATGGGTATTAAAAAGAACATTGTAGAGTTTATGGATGAAAAGCTTTACAAACCAATGCTTAGGTCAGAATTAGCAGAGGCTTTTGGTATTGAAAAGAAAGAATATAAGACTTTTTATCAAGTGTTAGAAACTATGGAAAAGGAAGGCACTATTATAAGGACTAGAAGCGATAGATACGGTTTGCCCTATAAAATGAATTTAGTTGTAGGTGTATTGCAGGGGAATGAAAAAGGTTATGGATTTATAGTGCCAGAAGATAAGACAATAGAAGATATATATATTTCAGCTGAAAATATGAATAATGCTCTTCATGGAGATAAGGTTATAGCAAGAATTATTAAATTGGGGAAAGTAGGTAGAAAAGAAGAGGGAGAGATCATTAGAATATTAAATAGAGCTAATGAAACGGTAGTAGGTACTTTTGAATATAATAAAAGTTTTGGTTTTGTAGTTCCTGATGACAATAGAATTAGTATGGATATATTTATTCCTAAATCAGCTATGATGGGGGCAAAAACTAACCAAAAAGTAGTGGTAAGAGTTGAAAAATGGCCAGAAAAAAGAAGAAGTCCAGAAGGAAAAGTTGTTGAAATATTAGGGTACTTTGATGAAAAAGGTACAGATGTCCTTTCAGTAATAAGACAATATGAATTGCCTGAAGAATTTCCTAAAAAAGTTGTAAATCATGCCCTATCAATAGAACAGAAAGTATCTGAAGAAGAAATTAAAAATAGATCGGATTTAAGAGAAGAATATATATTTACTATTGATGGACCAGATGCAAAAGACCTTGATGATGGAGTATCTATTGAAAAATTGGAAAATGGCAACTATTTACTTGGGGTTCATATAGCAGATGTATCTCATTATGTTAAAGAAGAACAGATTATAGATAAAGAAGCTTATAAAAGAGGAAATAGTGTTTATTTTGTAGATAGAGTAATTCCTATGCTACCTAGGGAGCTATCTAATGGAATATGTAGCTTGAATCCAGGAGAAAATAGGTTGGCAATGACTGTGTCTATGGAGATAGATAAAACAGGTGAAGTGGTACAACATAAAATACTAGAAAGTGTTATAAATAGTAAAGCTCGCCTAGTATACGATGATATATCGGATTTGCTAGAGGGTAAAAATGATAAAATTGAAAATGAAAATCCTAAATTATATAATGATTTAAAGCTTATGGAGGAATTATGTAAAATACTTTATGAAAAAAGAGAAGAAAGAGGAAGCCTAGATTTTGATTTCCCAGAGGCTAGAATAATATTAGATAACGAAGGAAAACCAATAGATATAGTAAAAGAAGATAGAGGAATAGCAAATAAAATAATAGAAGAATTTATGCTTGTAACCAATGAAACTGTAGCAGAATATTTATATTGGAGTCAATCTCCTTGCCTATATAGAATCCATGAGGAGCCAGATATAGAGAAAATTAAAGAGTTTAGTAAGTTTGTCCACAATTTTGGTTATAGCTTAAAAGGCAGACAGGAAGTACACCCTAAAAAATTACAAGAATTAATGAATGAAGTAAAAGGAAATAAAGAAGAGGTTATTATAAGTACATTATTGCTAAGATCTCTAAAAAAAGCTAGATATAGTGAAGAACAAGATATACATTTTGGTTTAGCATCAAAGTTTTATTGTCATTTCACTGCCCCTATAAGGCGATACTCTGATTTACAAGTTCATAGAATTGTAAAAAGTTTTATTAATAATAAAATGACAAAAAAGAGGAAAAGTCATATAGAGCAAATATTGCCAGAGGTTGCAGAACAAACTTCTACTATGGAAAGGGTTGCAGAAGAAGTAGAAAGAGAAGTAGAAGATTTGAAAAAGGCTCAATATATGATGGAAAGAATAGGTGAGGTTTATGAGGGAATGGTATCCTCCCTAACCCATTTTGGCATGTTTATTCAGTTAGATAATACTGTAGAAGGATTAGTCCATTTTAGTAATATGGTAGACGATTATTATTATTTTGATGAAGATAATTATTATATAATAGGTGAAGGCACTAAGAAAATTTATAGAATTGGAGATATGGTAAAGATAAAAGTAATAAATGCAGATTTATTAAAAAGAACTATTGATTTTATGCTCGTAGAGGATTAAAAAATAGTGTTGATATGATTGATAGTATTAGTGGTATGAAGGAATATAAAAAATAAAAAACTAAGGATAGGTTAAAGGACGGCTAGTAAGAGATAATTTTTCAGAGGTCGTGTCACATATGTTTGACTTCTCTAGAAGTAAATATAGATAAAGCTGAAAGATACTTGACTCTTATTAAAATATCTGCTACAATATAGGATGCACTAAAAATGACAGTGTGGTGATTCCTATGGAAAAGAAGAATGTAAAAGTAGTTGCAAGGAACAGAAAAGCGAGACATGAATATTTTGTTGAAGAAACTATTGAAGCAGGTATGGTGTTAAAGGGTACAGAAGTAAAGTCTATAAGAAATGGAAGATGTAATATAAAGGATGGTTATGGCATTGTAGAAAATGGGGAAGTATACGTATATAATATGCATATAAGTCCTTATAAACAAGGTAATATACAAAATGTAGATCCACTTAGGAAGAGGAAGCTTTTACTAAATAGAAGAGAAATAAATAGACTAACAGGGCTCATAACACAGAAAGGTTATACGTTTATTCCTATTTCAGTATATATAAAGAATGGTCTAGTGAAAGTTG
>DATGTQ010000075.1 GCA_035301805.1 Tissierellales bacterium | reverse complement strand
TATGCAAAAGAACGTATAGCAGAAGGAGGGTTACAAACTGTAGGTGGTGTTGTCTCTGTAGTTGCAGGATTAGGATTAATTGTTGCTACAGGGGGATTGGCAACTACAATAGCATTTGGAGCTTTTGCAGTTGGCACTTGTTCCACATTATATGGATTATCCAATACTGAAGAAGGACTGGATAATATATATTATGGAATAAAGGGTGATGGTAAGTCTGTAGCTGTAAATTCTATTAGGGATAGTATATTTAAATCTAATCCAGAATTATATTATAAAATAGGTAATATAAGTACAATAATGTCTACCATGGGGAACCCCAATAGTAAAAGGTATTCCCTTAGAGCAGGGTATGGCGATCCAGGCTAAACGTGCAATTTCTAATACAGTAATAGGAGGGGATATTTTATGAAATATAAGAATATGTTATTAGAAATTTTTGATGATATTATTAATTGATATTCATTAATGTGCTTGTATAGAGAGTTTCCATGCAATACTGAAGAAAGAATGTATATATTTACATACACTATGTAGAAGGATTTTATATTTTTGATGTTTTTAGGCTAATAAAGGTTTGTAAAAAATACTATTACATGGTAAAATATACTTTGAATTAAAAGATAATTAAGTGGGGTGATCAGTATGGAAATGGCATTAATAGTAAAGTTAGTAACTACATTAGTTATCGCTTTATTGATTTTATTAGTTTTAAAATTAGGATATATAAAAGCACCACCAAATGAAGCTTATTTAATATCAGGTCTTAGAAAGAAGACGGTGATAGGTAAATCATCTATAAGAGTACCTGGTCTTGAAAGAGTTGATAAGTTATATTTGGGATTAATGACAGTAGATGTCAAGACTGGTACATATGTTCCAACAAATGAATTTGTCAATGTTAAAGTGGATTCGGTTGTAACACTTAAGGTTGGATGTCATGCAGACATGTTAAGTTTAGCAGGACAGAATTTTTTAAATTATAACCCTTCTGAAATAGTAGATAAGGTTACAGACGTTTTAGAAGGGAACATAAGAGAGATAATTGGGCAAATGGAACTTAAAGATATGATTCAAGACCGTAAAGAATTTGCCAAAAAAGTACAAGATAATGTTGTGCCAGATCTAGCTAGTATGGGTTTAGAGCTTATAACTTTTAATGTTCAATCTTTCGAAGATGAAAACGGAATTATTAAGGACTTAGGTATTGAGAATGTTGAACAAATAAAGAAGGAAGCTTCTATTGCAAAGGCTAAAGCTGAAAGAGATGTTAAGATAGAAGCTGCAAAGGCAAGTGAGGAATCTACTCAAGCTGAAGTAGAAGCGGATAAGGAGAAGACCAGACAGCTTACAGAGCTTGCAAAATTAAAAGCAGAGATGAAAATAGAAGAAGACACAATTAGAGCAAAGGCAGATATAGCTTATAAGATACAAGAGGAAGAGAATAGAAAACTGGTTGAAGAGAAAATTGCTGATGCAAACTTAATGAAATCTGAAAGAGATATAGAAATTGAGAGAAATAAATTATATTCAAGTAAGAAAAACGAAGCAGATGTGGAGAACTATGAAAGAAAACAAAAAGCAGATGCAGAGAAGTATGAAATAGAGAGACGGGCAGAAGGTATTAGGAAGATGGGAGAAGCGGAAGCTGATGCAATTAGATTGAAGGCAATAGCTGAAGCCGAGGGTATTGATAAGAAAGCAGAAGCTATGAAGAAATATGGACAAGCTGCTATAATGGAGATGTATTTTGATATGTTACCAGAAGTGGCTAAAAACATAGCGGAACCTATGAGTGCAATAGATAAGATAAATATAATAGGTGGAAGTAGTACGGATCTCTCAAAAAATGTTATGCATACTATGGCACAGCTTGAAGAAAGTCTTGGAGAAACTATGGGATTCAATGTTAAAGATGTTCTATCTAATCTCTTGGATAAAGATAGTACAAATGACAATGATTTAGCAGATGACGAGAATTTAGTTAGTGAGGATGCTACTTCTTAAGATAAAAACTTGTTTTGCAAAACTATCTTAATGAAGAACAATGATTCAGGGGTTGGACCCCTGAATTGAGAGAGAATTAACAACCTCTAATCTAGCAAGAAATACCTAATTGTATAAAAATAACAATTTAATATCTTCATTTTATCATTGCCAAGACTATTTTATGTGCTAAAATAAATAGTTTTGGCAATGATTTTATATAATTGATGTTATGATGTTATATGTATACCTAAAACAGCCTCATTTAGGATAGCCCTCTTAAATTTATTGTTAAGGGTGGCCGAGAACCACCAAGAAACCTAAATTTTGTCCAAACTATTGACATAGATCTATCTTCCCGTAATAGTCGGGGGAATAATGTTAAACAGCACATTTATAAAAAATCAACCTATGAAGTCAACCATTAGGTTGATTTTTTTATGCATAAAATAAGTAGAATTAAAATAGAAGGAGATGATGAATATGGAGTCAATTATACAGGTTAGAAATCTAGAAAAGCACTATAAAGATAGAAAGGCACTAAATAGTATTTCTTTTGATGTAAGGGAAGGAGAAATACTATGTGTTCTAGGCCCTAATGGAGCGGGAAAAAGCACCTTAATCAATATACTTTCTACAGTATTAGACTACGATGATGGCGAAATATACTTCCGTGGTAATAAGGTGGAGAGGGTGAAAAAAGACTACAAAGGCATCCTTGGCATTGTACCACAGGATATAGCTATTTATGAGGATATATCTGCAGAAGATAATGTAAAATTTTTTGCATCACTATATGGCATTAGAGGTAGAACCCTAAATAGTCATGTAGAGATGGCTCTAAATTCGGTTGGACTATTAGAGAGAAAAAAAGATAAGCCTAAGACCTTTTCTGGAGGAATGAAGAGAAGGTTAAATATAGCCTGTGCCATTGCCCATAATCCTAAAATTATTATTATGGATGAACCGACAGTAGGGGTTGACCCCCAGTCGAGAAATCATATACTAGATCATATTAAGAGTATGAGTAAAGCTGGGACCACCATAATATATAGTACTCACTATATGGAAGAGGTTGAAGAGATATCTACGAGAATCATAATTATGGATCAGGGTGAGATAATAGCAGAGGGAACTAAGGAAGAACTGAAAGAGATGCTGGGAGAAGAGAAAGTCTATTATATAGAGGTAGACAATATGGAAAAGTTACAGAAAGATGAACTCTATATGGTTGAAGGAGTAACCGATGTAGAGATAGTAGATCGCAAAATTCTGGTATCTGTCCTAAGGGGAATAGAAAACCTAGATAAACTCATATCTACTATTATGTATAAGGGTCTAAAAATTAATAATATTTCAAGCACTACAATGAACTTAGATACGGTATTTTTAAAACTTACAGGGCGTAACTTAAGGGATTAAAGGGGGGGAAATAGATGAAGTTTTTTATAATTTTTAAAAGAGATTTTAGAAATATTTTTTTGAATCCAATTCTTTTAATGTACAATACAGTTTTTCCAATATTACTGGTCTTGGTGCTAGGCCATTTAAGCTATGGAAGTTATTCTGGATACGGGATTACCTCCTATGAATATTATGGTATTACCATTCTTATATATAGTGCCCTTAATGTATCAGTTACAGCATCAAATAGTTTTTTGGAGGAAAGCTTAAAATCCAGTAATCTTCGGATTGCCTATACTCCTATAGATTTATCATATATATATCTATCTAAAATTGCAGCTACTTTTCTATTTACGTCTATTAGTTTGATAGGTGTAATATTCTTACTGCAGACACTATTAGAAGTGAATATATCAAAAGATATATTTCCGTATGTAATTTGTATATTATTAGTGTTTAACCTATTTTCTTCGGTCATGGGGGTCTTTTTATGTTGTATTTTTAAAAGTGAAGAGCTTACTAATACAATACTGAGCTTAGTAAACAATGTTTTTGCAATATTAGGTGGGCTATTTTTCCCCATAAATAGTTTTGGAAGTGTAGTGGAAAAAGTCTCTAATATATCTCCTGTTAAATGGATAATGGAAGAAGTATTTAAGATAATATATGATGGAAACACGAGCTTTTTCATTCCTATAGTAATTAGCTTATCTATAGCATCTATTATATTAATAGGAAATTGTAAGTTAATATTCAAGATGGAGGATTATCTATGATAGAAATAGGATCTATACTTAAAAATAATTTTTATAGGGCTTGGAGCAGAAAAAATGAAACTATAGTATTTATGGTGGTGACCTTTACAACAATGCTCTTGGCTGTTACTTTTTCAACGGCAACAATGTTAAAGATAAATATTGCAGTGGTAAGTGACAGAGACGATCTCCAGTTTGATTTTCCATATGTTAATATAGAGGTTATGGAGAAAACTCCACCTAAATCAGATCTTATAATGAATAAGTATTGCGGGGTGTTATTAGATAGGGGAAATGGCAGCATGGACGTGTTAGTTGCAAAAAATGATATGTATAGAACGAAATTAGAGCAGTTGACAACGAACCCTAAAATGTCGTCAAATCAAGATTATAGAAAGAGGGGAGTGGCTTCTAATATATTAGGATATTTAATTGTGCCTATTTTTTTACAGGGACTTACGTATATGAAATTTTTTGTGGAGGATAGGCAAGGTAAAATGCTTAAAAGAATTATAGCAGGCCATGTCAATATGGGGCAATATATGGTAGGTCATTTCTTATTTAGCTTTATAATGGTATATATGACATCTCTATTTGTATTGATAATAGGAAAAGAGGTACTTAAAAAGGATATAGGATTTGGATATGGCGAATATAGTTATTTGTTGCTTGTAATTGTACTATTAGCAATAAGCTTTGCTATGTTTATGACTACTATTGTTGAAAAGCTAGATAATTCTATGGCTTTATCTGGTACTATCATTGTTTTAACATCTATACTATCTGGTAGTTTTAATGAGGTCCAAACAGGCAATGAATTTATAGCTAAGGTTGTAAGTTTATTTCCTCAGAAACAGTATTTAGATATGATACAGGGAGTTGAAAGAGGACAGTCAATAGGATTATATATGACGCAAATAGGCTATTTACTGATTTTGTCAGTAGCATTATTTGGAATTAGTAGCATCCTATGCAATATCAGGTTTCGTAAAGGTAGATATTGATATATAATGGTATATATTAAATGATATCTAAGTATATAGGTGATTATATGGAAGATAGTTTAAAAATAATATCAACTAAGCTAAAAGTGCCAGTACCTAGAAGAAATCACATAAGGCGGGTGTTATTGCTAGAAAAACTTGAAACATTTCTAGACTATAAGCTTACTTTAGTTCAAGGGAAGGCAGGAAGCGGTAAAACCACATTGTTAGCCTGTTTTACACAAGAGAATCCCTTTATTGCTTTTAAATGGATTACATTAGATAGTCGTGATAACAATATCTTTTCTTTTTGGTATTATATTTTGAAAGCTTTAAAGGATTATCTAAAGGACGAATATGAAAACATATTTTTTCTGTTTAAGACTGCAGTCCATAGAGAAGATATTGAAAGAACTATTATTTTACTCATTAATCAATTAAATAAGCAAGATGATGATATCGTCATAGTCCTTGATGATTTTCACCATATATATGATATAAATCTAGTTAGAACTATAGAACTTTTTATAAAATATTCACCAGATAATGTGAGTTTCATAGTTCTAACTAGGGAAGAACCTTCTTTCTATCTTGGAGATTTGGCTATTTCTAATCAACTCTTAGAAATTGGAGAAGAGGAATTAAAGCTAACTTATGTTGAGGGAATAGACTTTTTAAGACAGACATTGAAAATGCGGCAAGATGATGAAATTGTTTCCCAGATCAGTATACTATCAGAAGGTTGGATTGGAGGTCTTCAACTTGTAGGACTTGCATTTTTAAATAATGAGAACGCTTCTATTGACAGTATAAAAGTGTTAAATAAATATGTAGTTGACTATCTATCTAAAGAGATACTAAATGTATTGGATAAAGATGAAAGAGAATTTTTAATTAAGACCTCAATTCTAAATTATTTTAATGAGGAAATATGTAACCAATTATTGGATGTACAGACTTCAAAACAACTCATCGCAGGTATGATAGATCGAAATCTATTTATTATAGCTATGAATGGAGATAACTATCGCTATCACAATATGTTTGAGGAATTTTTAAGACTTGAATTTGCAAGTTTGGACTTCGAGATGAAGAAAGAGCTCCATATAAGGGCTTCAAAAATATATGAAGATTTAGGTGATCTGGAAGAAGCTATAGCACATCTATTACAGATTCCCGACTATGGAGCTACTCTTGAACTTATTCAAAACATAGAGCACAAGCCCCTTGCATGGTCGTATTTAAGTCAAATTCCAATTGAAAATGTATTGATAGATAGGGAAATGACTTTTCACTTGTTTTTCTACTATTTTTGTAATCTACAGTTAGATAAATGCAATGAAGTCCTAAAGTATGCCCAGAAAAAAATTGAGAATGATAGGGACTATAGAATTTTCGAATTTGCTAGGGCATTAATGGAAGAGGATAATATTACTACAGATATTATGACAATAGATGAGATAGAGGAGATGGCTATAGATGATACAACTAAAGCTATTATTTATCTAAATCTCTCTCTATTCTTGAGTCTACAGGAACAATATGATATAGCACTGCAATTTATAGATAGGGCTATATCTATAGAGAGAAATGTAGAAAATCCCTATATAAAATATTTTGCATACAGTCTAAAGGCTCAAGTAAAAGAACAGTTAGGAGAATTATCAGAGTGTATGGTATTATATAAGAAATTATATGATATGCTTCATCAATATCCACTCTTATCTCCGCTTACTTTTAATACCTATATTGGGGAGGCTGGCATATATATAAAACAACTGAAATTAGATAGAGCAGAACAGGTTTTATATAGGGCAGAGGGAATGTCGGCTAGTAGCTATGTACCTTTAAAGAGAGGATATTTATATAATTTAATGGAATTAAACATATTGAAGGGTAGAAACAAAGAAGCAATTAAATTAATCCAAGAGCTTATGAGTAGCAATATGTATGAAGATGATGTATATATCTCATCCTTGCTAAAATATTTAATTTATCTAGAATCAGCAGAAAAAGAAATAATAGATGATTTCGTGAAGGTATGTGAAAACCAGGTACAGGGAAATAAAATGAGGAAAGAGGATATGCTTACCTATTTAAGGGTATTGTTTCTACAGGAACAAGATGAGAAAGCACTAGAAATGGTAGATGAAGTCTTGAAATTTGCAAGGCGAAATAAAATAAGAACTTATATTATAGAGGCTACTCTCTTAAAAATTAAGATACTCAATGTAAATTTTATTTCCAATAGAAGGGAGATATTAAATTTATTCAGAGAAGCTATTCATTACAGCTATGGGAATAAAATCATCTTACCCTTCATATTAGAAGGGGATATAGTAAGACCTATCATTGAAATTATACAGAACGAAAACTATGGGGAATTTGGTATAAGAGAGAGACAGTTTTTAATTGAATTGCAGGCTTTATTAAAAGCAGATAAGAAAGATTTGCTTTTAACGGATAGAGAGATGGAAGTACTTGTGGCTTTGGCTACAGGTGCAACTAATAAGGAGATAGGGAATCTTTTGTGCATATCGACTTCAACAGTTAAGACTCACCTTATAAACATATATTCTAAGCTCCATGTATCTAATCGTGTGGAAGCTATAGAAAAAGCCAGGCAAAAAGGGATTATAGATACTTGATTAATTTGAAGCAGAATTTGTTTAGGGGGATGAGACCCAAGGAGGTAGAAGGAAGTATTATAGGATAACTACTTTAGGTAAAGATGTGTATGAACTTAACAAACAAGATTGGGAGTTTGCAAAAAAATAATTGATAAATTTAATATAAAGGGAAATTGAAAATTAGAGATAGGGTTAAAAAATATATTGATAATTTGTTTTCGGTAATATATGAAACAATGGATAGAATATTACTCAGACACAAAAACAATGATGATTTATGGAAATATATCTGGAGCATTGTAGATATTTACTTTTGGAGCAATTCCCTTAGTAGGATTTAAATTAAGTTGGAAATATGTCTGGGTACCATTTGTTATAGCTGTTGGTGTTCAACTTATTATTGAGGCTATATTTGCTTCAAATAAATAGTATATCTATTTTCAATCAATGTTGAATTTAAATTCATGCGTTGGAATAAAGATAATATTATTACTGAATCAAATGGAGGAGAAAAATATAATGAAAAGTGAAAAAGAAAAAATGTTATCAGGTAATTATTATAATGCTAGTGGCGAAGAGTTGATAAGAGAAAGAGATTATGCAAAAAATCTAATATTTGAATTTAACCATACAAGACCAAATGAGAAGGAAAAAAGAAAGAAAATCCTAAATAAATTAATTAAAGCAAAAGGTCCTTTTTATATTGAACCACCGTTTTATTGCGATTACGGATACAATATCGGAGTTGGAGAAAATTTTTATGCTAATCATGGATGTGTGATACTTGATGTCAATAAGGTTCAGATTGGGAATAATGTACTTTTAGGACCAAATGTTCAAATATATACTGCTACTCACCCAATAGACCCTATGGAAAGACTCACTGGAAAAGAATTTGCTAAACCAATAGTTATTGGAAACAATGTTTGGGTTGGTGGTGGAACAATAATATGTCCAGGAGTAAAAATTGGAGATAACGTAACAATTGGAGCAGGAAGTGTTGTGACTAAAGATATTCCTGATAGTGTAATTGCTGTAGGAAACCCATGTAAAATAATTAGAGAGATTTGATAATACATAATGTTTATATTAGAAGTGAAGTTTCAAGATATTTAGGAATTATTTTTTGGTTTCTCTTAGAAATTATCAAAGAGGTGTAGAGTAAATGGCTAAGTATATTGATTTAAGTTATACCATAGAGGATGGATTCACTACGCATCCATATGACGAAGAGTTAAAACTGTATCGAAACAGATCTTTGAATAAAGACAAATACAATGATTCTAGGTTAGAAACTGGTATGCATGTTGGAACTCATATTGATGTTGCCAGCCATCTAATGGATAGTAATATTTTAGTAAGTGATTATTCTGCAGACAAATTTATTGGAAAAGGATGTTTACTTGATGCTAGAAATCAAGATGTTATTAAAATGAAGAAAGAGTATTTGGATATTGTAGAAAGAAATAGCATTGTTCTTTTGTATACAGGCTTTGAGAACCAATTTGAATGTGCTGAGTATTTTATTAACCACCCAGTAGTTGAAAAAGAGTTAGCCGAATTCTTTGTAAATAAAAAGGTTAAAATGGTTGGAATGGATTTGCCAGCACCAGATAAATATCCCTTTGAAATTCATAAAATACTATTAGAAAAAGATTTTCTGATTATTGAAAACATGAAAAACCTAGAAAGTTTATTGAATATAGATAAATTTGAGATTATTGCACTACCCCTAAAAATTAAGGCAGAAGGATCCCCAGTCAGAGTTGTTGCAAGAGTTTAAAATACTAATGGCAAAAATGTTAGCACAACGGTGCAATGAACTCTATCATAAGTAAGACAAGCTATTCTAATTTGTAATAGAATAGTAGGGAATAACTTTGATGCTAGTACGAATAGTATATGGGAGGTAAAATATATGAAGAAGACCTCGAGTAAAAATTATGATTTTTTATTATATAAATAGATTTGACAATCACCCTGATGAGATTTATGCAGTTTATAATGGCGAAATTAAATGTATTGGCTATCATGAAGATGCTAACATTCTTTCATATACTACTAATAGACCAAAATCAAATTTTATTAGGGAAGGGTTGGCTATGTATTTTGATAAATTTTGGTGGGATAAAACAAATGAAGAATGGGTTCTACTATTTCTAAAATAAATATGTTGAAGTCTCTGAACTATTATCCAATGATATTTTCTTCAATTATTCAGATTCTATAACATATCCTATAGATGGTCTCGTATCAAACTGCTGATACGAATATATTTAAATAATAATATAAAGCTAAAACATAACAAAATATTGTAAACAACTAATCTAGGGAGGATTCACCAATAAATCAATCCTCTCTAAATTTATATTCAAAACATAAAAATAGCTTCAAATATTCAACAAAAACTATAATTCCCACTCGACCACGCCTGTGGGGAACGTGGTATAATAATGACACGAGCATAAAGTATAGATAAATCAATGGGTTTGAAGCTCTATCCTAAGATATTTTAAGTACTTTCCTGAAAAATTGAATTTATAAGGTGGGGTTACGATTATTAATGTGTTGCATAGAGATAATATAATTTAAGTGAGATAATTATATTATCTGAAAAAACAGAGTTTTAATACTAATTGTAGTAGGGGGAATAAATTTGAAAATTATAGATTTAAAGCCTTATGGGGAAGGCATATACACGGAGGTTTTAGAATGCAATAGTAAGGAAATATTATTTGAAACTCATAAAAAGATAGCTGATAAATATTATTATTGTATAATTATATACGACATAAATAGGGATACCACCGTAGAGATTTATAGATATGAAGTATCAGAAAATGAAAGGTACTCCCAATATACGCATCTTATAAATGATAAAATTATCATAATCAAAACACATAACCAAAAGAAACTTGAAGTAGATAAAATAAATAGAAAAGATGGTGGGGATAAAAAAAGCTACTTTATAAATACCAAAGAAGATATTACTTCCATACCAATTTTTATTAATGAACACTATCTTTTATTCTATACAGACATTGATAGAAGCAGTGTAGAATATGAAAGATATGTAAATAGTGGATATGAAGAAGACGATCATGCTATATATTTATATGATTTATATGAAAATGAGATATATTTTGTAAAAGATTTCAGAGTAATAATTGGTATTAATGTGGATCATGGAAGAATAGGGAAATTACCTACATTCTTACATAAAAATGAGGAATACTTAATTGTTAGTGAAACATA
>DATGTQ010000074.1 GCA_035301805.1 Tissierellales bacterium | reverse complement strand
ATGAGGAAAGTATTAGTGGAGAATTTCCCTCAAAGGAATATAGTTTTAATGCTAAAGTAGAGGGATTTGAGGAATAAAAATTAGGAAGTGAGAATATGAAGATAGCTATTATTGGTTCCGGTGCTATGGGAAGTCTTTATGGAGGTATTTTAGCTGAAAATGGTCATGATGTGTATTTTATAGATGTCTTTAAAGACCATGTAGATGCTATTAATGAAAAAGGGCTTTGTATAGTTAAAGATAATGAAGAAAGATTCATTAAAAATGCTAAGGCAGTTGTAGATTCTAGTTCAATTGGGGTTGTAGATTTAGCTATTGTTTTTGTTAAATCTACAATTACAGATATAGCTGTAGAAGGTAATAGGAGTATTCTAGGCAAGAATACAATAGTTTTAACTCTACAAAATGGATTAGGGAACATTGAGAAGATAAACAAGGTAGTAGATAGATCTCAAATAATTGTAGGAACTAGTGCTAACGGAGCTAGTTTTATAGAGCCAGGGAAGATAAGACATTCTGGCCATGGTGGCACAGTTTTAGGTGAAATATCAGGAGAAAAAACTAATAGAATAAAACAAATTCATGAAACTATGGATTTAGAAGAATTAGGAAATGTGGAAATTTCAGATAATGTTATGTCACTAATTTGGGAGAAGTTAATTGTAAACTGTGGCATCAATCCATTAACAGCATTGACTAGTATGAAAAATGGAGAGCTTCTAGAAAATAAAGAAAGTGAAGAAATCCTAGAAGAAATTGTAGCCGAGGCTATAGAAGTTGCCAATAAGTCTAATATCAAATTAAGTTTTGATAATGCAGATTATTGCAAAGAAGTTTGTAGGGGCACAAGTAAAAATCAATCATCAATGCTATCAGATGTTTTAAACAATCGTAAAACAGAGATTATGAATATTAATGGTGCCATTGTAAGAATTGGTGAAGAATTAGGAGTAGCTACTCCTTATAATAAGGTTGTGACTAACTTAATTTTATTAAAAGAAAAAACTTATAAAAAATAGTTTGACAGTAGTGTTTTAGTTCTGTAGGAGGGATAAGATGAGCTTTGATTACTCATATATAGATATTGGTTTTTACAATGGAACAGTAATAACAGTTAATAAAAATGACGATATTAAAGAAGCAGTAGGGATTAAAGAAAATAAGATTGTATTTGTAGGTAAAAATGAAGAGTTGAAAAAGCTTGCTGATGATAAGACTGTTTTAATTGATTTAAAGGGAAGGGCCTTGCTTCCAGGTCTTATTGATAGCCATTACCATCCAATTTTATCAGGCTTTTTTGGAGATGAGCCAGATTCCTCAATAATAAATATTAAAGATGATACTTGTAAAAATATAGAAGATATTAAAGATAAGATTGTACAAGCAGTGAAAATAAAAAGGCCAGGTCAATGGATTTCTATGATGGGGTATGATCCACAAAATTTAGAAGAGGATCGTCATCCTACTGTGGAAGATTTAGATTCAGTATCTCCAGATAATCCAGTTCAATGTATGCATATAGGTGGACATGTATGTGTATACAATACTTTAGCTCTTCAAGAATTAGGTGTATATAAACCAGAGGATGCAAAGAAGTTTCCAAAAAATGAAGTTGAGGTTAAGAATGGGAAATTAACTGGTATGGTCAGAGATCATACACATTTTGCATTATGGGCAAAAGTAGATTATTCCCCTGAGGAACAAGGAGTAGCAGCTATGAAATCTCATCAACATTTGTTAGGAAATGGGGTTACATCTATCCATGATTGTGGTGAGTGTGGCCCATTATCTTATCATATTATGCAGAAATTATGTTTAAGTAGAAAGTTTAAGGTTAGATCCTATATGCTAATACACAATATTTATGGAAAGCCTTTTTCCCTTGAGGAAAACGCTAACTTTTTAAAACTAGGTTATCAAACAGGATTGGGAAATGAGTATTTTAGAATAGGTTCAAACAAATTTATGATTGATGGCGGTTCCAGTGCTCCCTCATCTGCCATGAAAGAACCCTATAGCCACGCTCCAGATCTTCCAGGTATCCTTGGATGGAAAGAGGAGGAAGTTGCAGATTATATAAAATTAATTCATGATGCTGACTGTCAAGCAACAGCTCATGCTATAGGAGATTTAGCTGTAGAGTATATGGTAAGAGGATATGAAAAAGCTTTGGCTGAAAACCCTAGGGAAAACCATAGACATAGAATTGAACACTGCACTTTTGTTGATGAGGATTTGTTAAAAAGAATGGCAAAACTAGACATATGTCCTTCAGTTAATCCAGGGATGATTCAAGTAGGTGGGAAGGATTATGAGAAATTCTATGGAGATAGAATGAAATATTGTATAGCTTTACGTAGTATGATAGACCTGGGAATGAAGCCATCAATATCAAGTGATACTCCATCAGGACCAGTAGGGCTTGCAACTATAGATGCTGCAGTTAATAGATATGATAGAGTGAAAGAATATCAAACAGATGAAACCCAGAAGATATCAGTCTTAGAAGCCATTAGATGTGCTACCTATAATGGAGCTTATTTATCCTTTGAAGAAGACATAAAAGGAAGTATAGAAATAGGAAAGTTAGCAGATTTAATAGTCCTATCTGAAGACATATTAAAATATCCAGAAGAAAGGATAAATGAAATATCTGTAGATATGACTATGATAGATGGAGTAGTAGAATATACTAGAGAATAAAAAATTAAATTATCGTTGAGGTGAAGTATTTGGAAGAAAGTAAAAAGTTATCAATACTAACCCTTTTATCATTAGGCGGAGCCTTATTTTCTATGCATTTTGGTGCAGCTAGTATGATTTGGTCAATGACTTGGGGAAAAGAAAGTGGAAGCTCAGTATATATAGCTTTCTTAGGAATATATATAACGGCTGTTTTCATACCTTTACTAGGATATTTTGCTTTAGCAAAGGGAGGTTCTTTTCTGGAATTATCTAGAGGGGTTTCCACAAGATTTGCTGCAATATTTTGCAATCTAACTATTTTAGTATTAGGTCCTCTATTTGTAATTCCCAGAATGAGTGCAGCTGCTTGGGGAGCTTTTTTGCAGATAACTGGGTATAATCCTGGAACTATGATACCTATAATTGTATTTTCTATACTATACTATAGTCTAGTATTTTGGTTTGTATCAAGTAAAGATAATTTAATGGATAGAATAAGTAAGATTTTATTTCCTATTTTATTAATTGTTGTAGTAGGAGTAGTTTTTAAAGGAATTAAAAACCCTCTTTCAATTCAGGGTATAAAGATGTATTCAAAACCACCTTTTATATATGGACTTTTAGAAGGATATGCAACAATGGAATTACCAACAGCTCTTTTATTAGGTGGAGTATTAATTAATGGCCTGAAATTTAAAGGACTGAAAGGGGAAGATTTAGGCAGGCATCTAATTATTATAGGTATTATAGGCACAACAATTTTAGCTATTACTCATTTTGCCCATATGTATATTGGTTCTACAACAGATGGAATATTTGAGAATTTAAAGTACTCATCCTTATATGCAGCAGTCGTAGTAGAACTTTGGGGGACCTTTGGAGGTATTATATTTAATATTGGCTTACTCTTTGCAGCATTAAGCTGTGCTGTAGGTTTAACTTCGGCTACATCTCAGTTTTATGAAGAGTTTAGTGAGGGAAGAATAGAGTATAGAAAGGCTAGTATCTTTATCGCTATAATAAGTGGGATAGTAAGTGTATTAGGTTTAGAGGAAATTATCAAATTAACGGCCCCATTATTAAAAATAATATATCCTCCAGCTATTGTATTAACAATATCCTATGCTTTATTTTCTAATATAAGACATAGAAAAGACAAACTTTTAGGTATGAAGATTGGAGTTTATATAGCCTTAATGATAGGGATATTAGAAGGGTTAATGGAGTATTTAAAGATAGTAGATGTTGAAAGTATATATATTAGTTGGCTTATTACTAAGTTACCATTATCAGATTATGGATTAAGTTGGGTAGTATTTTCTATTATTGGATTTTTAATAGGAAATATATTAGGAAAAA
>DATGTQ010000073.1 GCA_035301805.1 Tissierellales bacterium | reverse complement strand
TAAAGAAGAAGTAATGGATATAATTACTAAGGCTATGTTGATATACAGGGAGCAAGGACATACAGGAGAACGTTTAGCAGAGACTTTAGATAGAATGGGCTTTGAAGAATTTGAAAAGCAATTATATAATGATGAAGTATTAGAAAGAAAAGACGAAATATTAGAAGCTCAATTACACCTTAAAGGTGGAGCAACTTGCTAGGATTGGATTAATACTATTGGAGGATTTAACTCCTCCAGTAGTATATTTTTAGGAATTGATTGTATATAATTTAACATTATTAAACTCAGGAAAGGAGTATCGTATATGAGTAATAAAGAAGCAACACATATGGGTAATAAACGTCTACAAGCAATAATAGTTTGTGTACTAATAGCAATTTTAGCTACTTATTTAGCAGGGTTACAAAATGTTATAGGTGGTCCAATGATAGGATTATTAATAGGTATGTTAATAGTTAATGTTATTCCAAGATGGGATGACGAGTTTAGAGCAGGTACATCTTTTGTAGGTAAGAAATTTTTAAACTTAGGTATTATATTAGCAGGGGCTACGCTAAACTTTAATGAAGTTATAGGTTATGGTGCTAAAGCATTGCCATTAATTATATTTAATATCTGTCTTTCTTTTGCAGTAGCTAGACTAATAGGTAAGAAATTAGAGGTTACCAATAATACATCAACCTTAGTAGGTGGAGGTACTTCTATATGCGGTGGTACAGCTATAGCCACAATTTCATCTATAATAGAAGCTAAAGAGAAAGAAATTGCATATGCTATGACAGCCATATTCTTATTTGATGTATTAGGTGCAATTTTATATCCATATTTAGCAGGAGCAATAAATTTAACAGCCAATCAATTTGGCATTTTAGCTGGTACAGCTATAAACGATACTTCAAGTGTTGCTGCAGCAGAAGCTACATACAATCTATTACATGGGGCAGATTTTAATACTGCTATAACAGTAAAATTAGCTAGAACTACAATGCTTATTCCATTAGCATTAATTATTACAACGATTAAAGTTAGAAAAAAATCAAAGGAAAATGTAAATGGAGTGGAAGAAAAGTCTATAGGTAGAACAGTTCTAGATGTATTTCCTTGGTTCATATTAACATTCTTAATTATGGCAATATTAAATACTTTTAATGTTTTCAGTATTATACCGGGAGCAGATAAATTTTTCAGCAAATCATATAAATTTTTAATAACTGCAGCTTTAGCAGGAGTTGGATTTAAAATTCAATTTAAAGATTTATTCACTGAAGGTGTTAAGCCAATGATATTAGGTGGCTGTACATGGGTATCATTATTTATTTCATCTATGTTATTCATCCATTTATTTGCAAATAGTATTGGGTAAGATAAACTAAAATAAATTAACACCAGGTTTATATTCGGCTCAAATGCTATCCGTTGTTGGTGATAAATCTGTTGGATTATTATCCATTGAACCGAAAACCAAAGATGGTACTCCTATAGAAGATTATGAAGCTCAAATTATCTATGATTCTACTAGTGGTCGAAATAATGAAGTAAAAGAATGGTTAGCAATAGCAGGGTATTTAAAATCTTTTGATGAAATAGATGGAACACCACAGGTCCCACAATATTATAAAGAAACTCAAGGCAGGAAAATTGTAGATAATAATAAAAATATATTTGCTATATTGAAAAACCCTAATGCCATAGCATTAGGAATATATACAATAATTATAGTGCTTATTATAACTATCATATTTATTATTAAGACAATAGTGAAACGTAGAAAAAGAAAGAAAACTAAAATAGCTATTGACTAAAAGGGCTAATAATAGTATATTAAAGGTGATGGGGACATAGTTCAGCGGGAGAATGTCTGGCTGGCAGCCAGAAGGTCAGGGGTTCGAATCCCCTTGTCTCCACCAATTTTTATTTGTATTCCAGAGGACAAAAGGAAATTATGATGAGAAAGATGTAAGAAGTTTCAAGAAGAAAATTAAACTATTAGACAAAATAATTTAATTAATATAAAAATAGACTGGACACTTATCCAGTCTATTTTTATATTAATATCCTTTTTTCAAATTAATAACATTAATTAATTCTTCATTATTTATATACCTCTTCATATTTTCATAGGCTATTTTATATCTTCTATTACGATTCATTTCTGATGCCCAAGAATTATGAGGAGATATAATAACATTATCCATTTCCCATAAAGGATTATCTTCCGGTAAAGGTTCGACCTCGAAAACATCTAAGGCAGCCTTTTTTATTTTTCCAGTTTCTAAGTTTTTAATAAGGGCTTTCTCATCTATAATACTTCCACGGGCAATATTTACTAAATAAGTGCCATCTTTTATATTGCTAAATAGTTCTTCATCTACTAAATGGTGAGTTTCTTTTGTATAAGGGGTAGTAATTACTATTATGTCAGATTGACCTATAGCTTCATTCATATAGTCATTGCTAAAGGTTTTGTGAAAATACTTAACTTCCCTACCATCTGTATTTATTCCAATATTTTCAACACCAAAAGGTTCCAATCTTTTAGCCCCTTCACTAGCTATTGATCCTGTACCCATAAAGGCTACAGTTTTCCCATATAGTTCTAATATGGAGGTATCCATTTTCCATTCCTTTCTATTTTGCTTATCATAAAAACCTCTACTATCTTTAAGCATTTCAAGAATTTTTAAAACAATCCATTCGCCTATAGGAATACTATATCCACCACGATTATTAGTAAGAAGAATATTTTTATCCAATACTATATCTTTTGGAACTTGATTTATACCAGCACTTAAAAGTTGAATCCATTTTAAGTTTGGGAATTTACTTATATCAAGGGTATCAAAAGGATTGAAACATACTAATGTATCAACATCTTTCATTTCATCAGAGAAACGAATATCTTTTTCATTTTTAAAGATTATTTTATACCCTAAGTCTTCTAGGCTTTTCATTTGTTCGTCTGTATATTTATAAGTTACTAAAGTTTTCATCAAAAATCCCTCCTATTGCTTATAGTTATTATATGCCCATTTAGGGTATATAAAAAACATAAGAATGTTTTTGTATTATAGATTAAAAGAAGTAGGCTTTAATGTAGGTGTAATAAGTATAGAAAAGGAAAAGGTATATGAAGGAAAGGATGGGTATCCAGTAAAAGGTGGTGAAAGCCACCTTTTTATTGACTAAAATCCATTTTATAGATACAATCTAAAATAACAAGTAAAAAGATGGATAGGAGTATATTATGAAGAAAAAATATTATGCAGTAAGAAAAGGAGTTAAAACTGGTATATTCGATAGTTGGGCAGAATGTGAGGCCCAAGTTAAAGGCTATTCAAGTGCTGAGTATAAAAGCTTTTCAACTAGAGAAGAAGCAGAAAACTATATTAATGGAGGTAAGGAAGGTATAAAAGATAATCATATAGAAAAGTTAAAGCCCAAAGAAATGGTAGCCTATGTAGATGGAAGTTTTGATCAAAAAAGTGGATACTATGGATATGGTGGAGTAATATTTACAAAGGGTAGAAAAGAAATTTTTCAAGGCAAAGGAAATGAAGAAGGAATGGCAGAAATGAGAAATGTAGCGGGAGAAATAAAGGCATCTATGGTAGCAATGGAAAAAGCTTTGGAAAAAGGGATGGAGACTCTATACATATATTATGATTATGCTGGTATAGAAAAATGGTGTACTGGAGAATGGAAAAGAAATAAAATAGATACAGGAAAGTATAAAGAGTATTGTGATGTTATAAAGGAAAAGTTAAACTTAATTTTTATAAAAGTTGAAGCTCATAGTGGCAATAAGTATAATGATGAGGCGGATAGACAGGCAAAAGAGGCTATAGGGCTTATGTAAAAGCGTTGGTGCAGTTTGTACCAACGTTTTTTTTTGTAAAAAAATCAATAGTCTGACACTATGCTATCAAAATTTTTAATAATGGTTGAAAAACTTTTAACATAAATATAAGGTTTAATTGGATATGAATTTTTATACAATAATTTGGGAGGTTAGAAAATGAAGGATTTAAAAGAAAATCTTTTAAAGGAATTATCAGAATCTGTAATAGATATGGACGAAGATAAAGCAGCAGAAGTATCTAATACTTTTATAGAAAAGAAGTTTGATGCCTATGAAGGAATAGCAAATGGGCTAGCCATAGGAATGGGTGAAGCAGGAAGGCTTTATGAGGAGGAGGAGTATTATATTCCAGAACTTTTAATGTGTTCAGATGCAATGTATGCTGGAATGGATGTTTTAAAGCCTCATATAAAACGAGAAGAAACAGAAGAGAGGTATAAAGCGGTAGTTGGGGTAGTAGAAGGAGATACTCATGATATTGGAAAGAATTTATTTAAAATTATGTTAGAAACAACAGGATTTGAAGTTTATGATTTAGGAAGAGATGTCCCTCCCGTTGAGTTTATAAAGAAGGCAAGAGAAATAAATGCTGATTTAATAGGATTAGCAACTTTAATGACTACAACAATGGATAATATGAAGGATGTTATATCTCTATTAGAAGAAGAGGGAATAAGAGAAGATGTAATAGTAATGGTTGGAGGAGGTCCTGTTTCCCAAAGCTTTGCTGATCAAATAGGTGCGGATGGCTATTCACCAGAGGCATCTAGGGCTGCTAGATTAGCTAAGAAATTAGTAAGGGGAAAAAAATATGAGGCTGTTAAAAGATAAAATGACACCTAGGAGATTGGATGGCCAATAATAGATGAAAAACTAGAAGAATTAATGGGTTTTAATAGATATAAATAAGGTTTGGAGGGATATTTAATGATGGATGAACCGTTATCTCCAAAGGAAAGGCTATTTAGAGCTATAAATAAAGAAAAAATAGATCGTCCTCCATGTATCTGCCCCGGAGGAATGATGAATATGATAGTCGAAGATGTAATGGATATTACGGGAGTGAAATGGCCAGAAGCTCATAGTGATTCAGAAATGATGGCAAAACTGACTATGGGAGTTTATGAAAATGGGGGATTTGAAAACTTTGGGGTACCATTCTGTATGACTGTAGAAGCTGAATCTATGGGAGCAACAGTAGGATTAGGAACAAAAGTAAATGAACCGAGAGTAACTGAGTATCCAATAGGTTCCGTTGTAGAGTGGAAAAATCTTAAATCTATAGATACAAATGAAGGAAGAACAAAGGTAGTTTTAGATGCTATTAAAATACTTGAGGATAAAAAATTAGAAGTTCCTATTATAGCTAATTTAGTAGGGCCAGTAAGTACTGCTTCATCCTTAATGGAGCCGACAACATATTATAAAGAGTTAAGAAGAAAACCTAAAGAGGCCCATGAGTTTATGGAATTTGTTACAAAAAACCTTATTATTTTTGCTAAGGCTCAGATAAAGGCAGGAGCGGATATAATAGCTATTTCAGATCCCAGTGGCACAGGAGAAATATTAGGACCACAGTTATTTTTAGAATTTACAATTCCTTATTTAAATAAAATAGTGGAAGAAGTTAAGGAGGAAGTGCCAGGTGGAATTATTATTCATATATGTGGGAAATTGAGAAGTATATATGGAGAACTCAATTTACTTGAAAGTGAAGTAATAAGCTTTGATTCTATTACTAGTGTACGGGAAGTAGCGAACAATGTAGGTGAAAATAAAGCAGTTATGGGCAATGTTAGTACTTTAGCCATTGAGAGGGGTAATTTAGATAATATAAAAAAGCTAGCTAATGGTTGTATAAGAAATGGAGTAGATATATTATCACCAGCCTGTGGAATTGGAGCAAAAACTAAATTAGAAAATATAAAACTTTTAGTAGAAACGGCCAGAGAAGCAAATTCAAAAGCTGCACTTTAGGGCTATAAATGATTGAAATTATAAATGGAGTGAGTACTTTATGAATACAGTAAAAATACATGGAAAAGATATTGAGATTCAGTATGAAGAAGGAGAAAAGCTCTTAGATATATTGCAGGATAGTGAAGTCCCCATAGAAAGTCCCTGTAGTGGAAAAGGATATTGTGGGAAATGTAAAATTCAAATATTAGAAGGAAAGATAAATGGACCTAAAGAAGAAGAATTAAAATTTCTTTCTAAGGAAGAAGTAGAAAAGGGTATAAGACTTAGTTGTTTTGTCTATCCAGAAAGCAATTTATTTGTAAAGTTTTTAGATAAAAAAGAAATAAACCATAAAATTTTGTCTGATGGTTTAATTCCATATGTTGAATTAGATCCTGTAATAAGGAAAGAAATCATTGATCTAGAAAAGCCTACTTTAGAAAATAGTATTTCTTATGAAGAATTAATAGAAGAAACTATAGGAAGCAAACTAAGCTATGAAAATCCATTACTTTTAAAAGCACTATCTAATGCTTGTGATGAAGAGAAGATAACTTTAATTTATTGTGAAGATAAAGTCATAGGTATAGAACCTGGGGATACAAAAGATAAATTATATAGTGTTGCAGTAGATATTGGGACTACTACAGTAGTTGCCTCTCTTATAGATCTAAATAGTGGGAAGGAAGTTGGTTCCGAAAGTTCTGTAAACCCTCAAAAGGAATATGGACTTGATGTATTGTCTCGTATAGATTTTATAAAAAGAAAAGAGAAAGGTCTTTATTTATTGCAAAAAGCCATAGTAGATTGTTTGAATTCTTTATTAGAAATCTTATGTAGTAAAAATAATGTAGATATAGAAAATATTTATGAAATAGCTGTAGGGGCCAATGCAACAATGATGCATATATTACTAGGTGTAGATACTAAAACAATAGGAAGATCACCTTATGCAACAATTTTTTCTAAGGAGAAAAAACTATTAGCTGAATGTATAGGATTGAAGATATCACCTTTTGGAAGACTTTATTGTTTACCGGGAGTATCAAGCTATATAGGGGCAGATATTGTAGCAGGTGCTGTTGTAGCAGATTTAAAAAATACTAAAGACAATGTATTTTTTATAGATATTGGAACAAATGGAGAAATGATATTATCTGAAGGTGGAAAGTTAGCTTCTTGCTCCTGTGCAGCTGGGCCAGCCTTAGAGGGTGCAAATATATCTTGTGGTATGAGAGCAGCAGAAGGGGCAATAGAAGGTGTTCAATTTAATGAAAATGGAGTTTCTCTTGAAATAATAGGAGATACAGAACCTTTAGGTATATGTGGTAGTGGAATATTAGAGATAATGGCTGAATTAAATAAGAAAGGACTAATAAAGAAATCAGGAAGGTTAAAAAAGAAGGAAGATTTAGAAAAAGAAGGGCGACCTGTATTAGCTCAAAATTTAATTGAAGAGGATAGAAAAAGAAAAGTTATAATACATAAAAGTGAAGATGAAATAATAACCATATCCCAAGGAGATATACGACAAATTCAATTAGCTAAAGGTGCTATTTCTTCTGGGATTTACGCTCTTACAGAATTTATGGGAATAAACATAGAAGAGTTAGATAGCGTAGTCATAGCGGGACAGTTTGGAAAGCATTTAAAAATAAGCAGTCTAACTGGGGTTGGGATTATACCAGAAAGTTTAAAAGATAAGGTAAAATATATAGGTAACTCCTCTAAAACTGGTGTTATGATGTGTTTACTATCAAGAGATGCAAGAAAAGAAATGGAAAATATGGCAAAGGATATAGACTATTTTGAACTATCTACAAAAGAAGGTTATGAAAAATTATTTACTAAATGTTTAAGTTTTGAATAGGAGTGGTTAAATATTATGGAAAATGTAGACTTTAAATGTGCTTCAGATAATTTAGAAGAAATACCTGAAGAAGTTGTGAAAGAAATAGGGATTGATTTTCCAGAAGTTCATACAGAAGCAGAATATATAGCCTCTTTATCTAAAGAACTAAAAAAATATAAAGAAGATATTTTATGTAGAGTTCCTTTTTGTAATACTGTAGAGGCAGAAGCCTTAGGAGGAAAGATTAAACTAGGAGACTCTAAAACAGGTCCTAGGGTAGATAAATATGCATTTAATTCTATAGAAGAAATGTTGAATATAAAAGATATGGAATTAACTAAAGGACGAATAAATGAGGTATTGAAAGCAATAGAAATTTTGAAAAAAGATGGTGAAAAAGTTATATTGAATGTAGAAGGACCTATTACAATAATAACTTCATTAATAGATTCAAGAATTTTTTACAGGGGCCTAAGGAAAAATAAAGATGTAGTAGATGAGTTTTTAAAGGTTATTGAAGAAAATACTATTAAGTACATAAATGAAGGTATAACAAGAGGAGCTGACATAATATCCTATGGAGATCCAGTAGGAGCTTTAAATATTGTAGGGCCTAAAGTATTTAAAGAGGTTAGTGGAAAAGCTGCTCTTAATATTTTAAAGAAAATAGAGAATAATTTAGATGGCAGTATAATAAGCCTTTGTGGACAACTTTCTACGGCTTTTCAAAAAATGGATTTAGTTAAAGCTCATCCTGTAAAATTTGAAAAAGATATAACCTATGGTGAGGCTATTGACTATGTATTACAAAATAGAAAGGATGTTAATATTATAGGTCATAACTGCATAAAAAGAACGTATTTAAAGTTGAAAAATTCTACTCTTTGGTCTGTAGAATTAATATAAAAAAGGGGGGAATAAAAATGCTAAAAGATAGTATGACTCCAATAGAAAGAGCAAAAGCATTAAGTAAAGGTCTAAGGGTAGATAGATTACCTTGTAATCCTAATGTGGCTAACGGCGTTGCCAGAATTTATGGATGCAAAATTTCTGAATTTAATACAGATGGCAAGACTTTAGCCAAAGCACAAATAGCTGCTTATAGAAAATTTGGTTATGATGGAGTAAGAGTTTTTACAGATTTATTTACTTGGGCAGAAGCTATGGGTGCTAAAGTAAAATTACCAGAAGATTATACAGCAGATATTGTTGGGCCTGCAATAGAGAACTTAGAAGACGTAAATAAATTGGAACCGGCAGATCCATATAAGGATGGGAGATTACCAGTTCATATTGAAGCTATGAACTACTTAATAGATGAAGTGGGACAAGAAGTTCCTTGTTCTGGTGGAATAGTTGGACCTTTTACAAATGCATTTTTTCTAGTTGGTGTAGAAAAGATGACGAGACTTATGTTTAAAGAACCAGAAATTGTTCATAAACTATGTGAAATTTCCCTTCAAACATCAATTAATTATACACAGGCAATTATAGATTGTGGCTTAACACCAACGATTTCTGAACCTATGTCGTCGTGTACAGTAGTCAGTCCAAAACATTTTAGAGAGTTTTCTTTACCTTATCTTAGGAAGTTAGTTGAATATATAACTTCTCAAGAAAAGGGAGTAACTTTGCATATTTGCGGTAAGACAGATGCTATATGGGAAGATGTAGTAAGCACTGGTATAACAGGTCTTAGTATTGATAATGTGGCAAGTTTGGAAGATTGTAAAAATACTATTGGGGATAAAGTAAAGGTAATGGGAAATGTAGATCCAGCATCTATTATGTACTTAGGTATAGTAGATGATGTAAAAAGAGGAGTTATTAAAGGAGTTAAGGAAGCTTATAATTCACAGAAGGGATATGTGATTATGTCAGGTTGCAGTTTACCTGTAGAAACACCTTTAGAAAACATAGAAGCTATGATGGATATAACAAGAGAAATAGGTTATCCTGTAAAAGAAGAAAAGTTGGAAAAATTATTAGCAAATCTCTAAAAATGATAAAGAACTGCCTAAACTCTATGTTTAGGCAGTTATAAGGATTTAAACTAGTACCCTAATTCTTCTGAAAGGGAGTCATCATTTTCAACCCAGTCTTGGACATTGATAACTCTATAATCATTTAATGTATCTCTTATTATAACTTTTTCAATTCCAGCGTTTATTATAAGTCTTTTACACATAGAGCAAGAATTAGCATTTTCAACAAATTTACCTGTTTTTTGATCTACGCCCACAAGGTAGAGAGTGGATCCTATCATATCCTTTCTAGCTGCAGATATGATACAATTAGCTTCTGCATGAACTGAACGACAAAGTTCATAGTGAGTTCCTCTAGGAACATTTAACTGTTCTCTTCTGCAAAATTTTAAATCACTACAGTTTTTTCTACCTCTAGGGGCCCCAGTATAACCAGTAGAAATAATTTCATCATTTTTTACAATAATAGCTCCAAAGTTTCTTCTAAGGCATGTACCCCGTTTCAGCACGACTTGTGCAATATCTAAATAATAATTTACTTTATCTCGTCTTTCCATTTTATCGTCTCCTAATCTTATTATAAGCTATATTATATTTTATCTAAAATAAATAGAAATACAATGGTAGATAAGTTATAATATCTATAATGAGAAGTTTTTACTTAAAGGAGAGAAAAAAACTTGGGTTTATTAAAAATACAATCTTCTGTTCAAGAGGTTGCAGAAGCTATATCAACAGTATTAAATGTAGATGTAACTATAATCGATCATGATTTAAGACGAATTGCTGCTACAGGAATATATAGAGAATCTATTGGAGAAAAAATTCCTAGAAACTGTTCTTTTGAGGGAGTAGCGAGAACTAAAGAACCAGAATTTATTGACAATCCTAATTATAGTCAAAAATGTAGTAGTTGCAGTTTGAAAGGGAATTGTGCAGAAATGGCTACCATAGGGTATCCTATGCTTAGTAATGGAAAATTACTAGGGGTAATTGGTTTAATTGCATTTAATCGGGAACAGAAAGAGAAAATTCATAGCAACTATGACTCTTTAATTGTATTTTTAAGTAAGTTGGGAGATTTGCTAGTTGGCAATTTAAAATATAATAAAACCATAACAGAGCTAACTATTCAAGGAGAAGAAAGAAAAAAAATAATAGATGGATTAGACAATGGAGTAATAGGGATAGATAATAAAGGGAAAATAAAATTTGTTAATTCAAAAATAGAAGAATATTTTCAAATGAATTCTACAAACTTAATAAATAATAGTATACATGACATTATTCCTAATATAGATTTAAGCCATAAAAACAGTTCCCCTATTGAAAAAAAGATAACAGTTAATAAGAAGCGGAAAAGTTTTTTAATTAGAGAAATACCAATTATAATAAATAATAAAAAAGTAAGTAATATAATTGAAGTTTACAAAACTAGTGATATGGTTAAGACAGCTTATACAATAATTGAAGGAGAGAAAAACATATCCTTCGATAATATTATTGGGAAGAGTAAAGAAATTTTAGCTGTAAAAGATATGTCTTATAAAGTTGCAAAAAGTGACTCTACAGTTTTAATACAAGGTGAAAGTGGTACCGGGAAAGAGCTATTTGCAAGATCAATTCACAATGCAAGTAATAGGAGAAGCTCCCCTTTCATTGCTATAAACTGTGCTACAATTCCTGATAATTTATTGGAATCAGAACTTTTTGGCTATGAGGGTGGTTCGTTTACAGGGGCTAAAAAAGAAGGGCAGATGGGAAAATTAGAATTAGCCCAAAAGGGAACCTTGTTTTTAGATGAGATTGGAGATATGCCCCTACATTTACAACCTAAACTTTTAAGGGTGTTGCAGGATCAAGGGTTTAGGCGAATAGGGGGCAAGGAACTGATAAAGGTGGACTTTAGACTTATAGTCGCCACAAATAAGGTTTTAGAACAAATGGTAGATGATGGGGAATTTAGAGAGGATTTATATTATAGATTAAATGTTATACCTATTCACATACCACCACTTAGGGAAAGAAAAGATGATATTGCTGTTCTTAGTCAATATGAACTTGAAAGATATTGTATAAAATTAGGTAGGAATAGGAAATATTTTTCAAGAGAAGTAGAAAATGTTTTTAAGGAATATAATTGGCCTGGCAATGTAAGGGAACTTGAAAATATAGTGGAGTACTTAGTAAATATTGTAAAGGGGGAAGAAATAACCTATGATGATTTGCCTATAAATGTTAAAAAGTATTTTACAAATAAAAAATTAACCTTAAACCAAAATCAATCTTTAAAGAATATAGTAGATAATTACGAAAAAAAAGTATTAGAGTCCTATTTAAAGAAATATGGTAAAACTACAAAAGATAAGGAATTAATTGCTTCTTTGTTGGACATAAACTTATCTACTTTATACAGAAAACTGGGAAAATATAATTTGCAATAATGCAAAATAATTCTTATTACTGAGAAAGCCAGTAATCCCTTTAATATTCTTTTTTATAAGTAGAAGTTTAAAATAGGAGAAAATTTTTTGCATTATTGCAAATTTTAATAGAATATAGAAATTGTACTATTATAAGATATTAACTAGATTCCATCTGCTAAACTTATCTTTATAAAGATGGCATGTTTTTTGCAATATATAAAGGTAAGGATAAAAAAAGGAGATGGATTATAAAATGGTGGACAAGATTAAAACCGAACAATTGCTTAATATGGTAAAAGAGGATACTGTTCCTGCATTAGGGTGTACTGAGCCTGTGGCAGTGGCTTATGCTACATCTGTAGCAAAGAAGTACTTAGAAGGAACAGTTGAAAAAGTAAGGATATATGTAAGTAAAAATATATATAAAAATGGGAAATCAGTTACAATTCCCAATACAAAAGAGTGGGGCTTAGATTTGGCGGCAGCTTTAGGTATTATAGGCGGAAAATCTGAAGAAGGCCTAATGGTGCTAAAAAATATAAATAAAAATCATATAGAAGAAGCACATAAAATACTAAAAGAAGGGAAAATAAAAGTGGAAATAAAAAACCCGAGCCCTGATATATACGTAAAAGCTGTCTTGGAAGATAAAGTAGATATAGTAGAAGTAGTAATCATTAATGGACATAGCAATATATCATCTATAAAGGTAAATGAAAAAAGTATTTTCAAAGATAAAGATGCAGCTACTAATAGTAATTCTGTAGAATTTTTAAAAGGTCTTACATTTAAAGAAATAAGAGAGATATGTGAAGAAATAGATATTGACGACTTAATTTTTATTAAAGATGGAATTACCATAAACAAGGAAGCTGCTTTAAGAGGAATAGAATCAAGTAAGGGATTAGGTTTAGGGGGGGCTTTAATAAAACTTAAAGAGAAGGGAAAAATTCCTAATGATGCTCCAACTAAAGCTAGAATATATACTGCTGCAGGTGCGGATTATAGAATGGGTGGAGGAAGCTGTCCTATTATGACTAGCGCTGGTAGTGGTAATCAAGGTATAGGAGTTATATTACCTATATCCATAGTAGCAGAAGAACATAATATTAGTGAAGAAAGATTATTAAGAGCAATATTTTTTGGGCATGTAATAAATAAATACGTGAAAATATATACAGGAAAATTATCAGCTATGTGTGGTTGCGCTATTGGTGCAGGAGTAGGAGTAAGTACAGCTATAGCTTGGATGTTGGATGGAAATGATGAACAAATTAGTGGGGCTGCCCAAAATATACTCAGTAATCTTACAGGAATGATTTGTGATGGAGCAAAAGCAACTTGTGCACTGAAACTGGCTACATCTGCTGAGGAGGCAGTATTATCTGCTTATTTAGCTTTAGAAAATATTATTGTAGAACCTAAAGTAGGAATAGTAGGCTCAAATATAGAAGAGACAATTAAAAATTTAGGGAATCTATCTAGAAATGGTTTTGTTAAAGTAGATCAAGTTATAATTGATATAATTAATTAATATATTATACAAATAAGAAGTAGAAGGGGGAAAAAAATGTCTAAGTTAAAAGATAATTTAATTTTTAAGCTAGTTTTAGCAGTAGCAATAGGAATAATTTTAGGATTAATTGTCAATGAAACAATAATAGGTATAATTTCTAGTATTAAGCATATTATAGGACAAATAATATTTTTTACAGTACCATTAATAATTATTGGATTTATAACACCATCTATTACTAGTTTACAGGATAATGCTAGTAAAATGTTAGCGGCAGCATTATTAATAGCTTATTTATCATCAGTAGGAGCAGCATTGTTTTCTATGTTGGCAGGGTATATAATTATACCGGGTCTTAACATTGTTGATAATCCAGAGGGATTAAGAACATTACCAGAGTTGGTATTTCAGTTAGATATACCACCAATTATGCCTGTAATGTCTGCATTAGTATTGTCAATTATATTGGGACTTACAGTAATATGGACTAAGTCTAAAGCAATAAATAATATTTTAGATGAATTTCACAATATAATGATGGCCGTGGTAAAGAGAATTGTAATACCTATTCTTCCTATTTTTATAGCAACAACCTTTGCTGGATTAGCTTACGAAGGAAGTATTACAAAACAATTCCCAGTATTTATTGAGGTAATACTAATAGTAATAATAGGTCATTTTATTTGGTTAGCTGTACTCTATGGTATTGCTGGATTAATTTCTAAGGAAAATCCTTGGGAAGTGGCGAAGCATTATGGACCAGCGTATTTAACAGCTATAGGAACTATGTCTAGTGCAGCTACATTACCAGTAGCTCTAGAATCAGCTAGAAAATCACCAATATTAGATAAAGAAATTGTAGATTTTTCTATACCCCTTGGGTCAACAATTCATTTATGCGGGTCAGTATTAACAGAAGTATTTTTTGTAATGACTATATCAAAAATATTATATGGAACATTGCCACCAGTTTCATCTATGATAATATTTATATTCTTATTAGGTATATTTGCTATTGGTGCACCTGGGGTGCCAGGTGGAACTGTTATGGCATCTCTAGGACTAATAACTGGTATACTTGGATTTGATGATGCTGGAGTAGCTTTAATGCTTACTATATTTGCTTTGCAAGATAGTTTTGGAACAGCATGCAATATTACAGGAGATGGAGCTATAGCACTGATGTTAACAGGAATATTTAAAAAGGAAATAAAAACTGATAGTAACTAAATAATATTAAGCATCTGTGATTTTACAGATGCCTTATATTTTTATAGTAGTATAATTGGTTTAAGGGAAATTAATGATAAGGAAGGTGCATATTATGTTTAAAGAGTTT
Source organism: Tissierellales bacterium (assembly GCA_035301805.1). Classification (NCBI taxonomy): domain Bacteria; kingdom Bacillati; phylum Bacillota; class Tissierellia; order Tissierellales; species Tissierellales bacterium. The sequence continues at coordinate 3,873 of DATGTQ010000073.1, read as the reverse complement.
AAAGAATTTGCAATGAAAGGTAGTGTACTAGATTTAGCTATTGGTGTTATTGTTGGTGGAGCTTTCGGAAAGATAGTTACTTCTTTAGTTAATGATATAATAATGCCTTTAATAGGTGGACTTTTAGGTAGAGTGGATTTTTCTAACTTTTTTATAAGTTTAGATGGGACAACCTATAATAGTTTAGCTGAAGCTAAAAATGCAGGAGCTGCAACATTAAACTATGGAATATTCATAAATACTATTATTGAATTTTTAATTATTTCTTTTTCTTTATTTTTAGTAGTTAGACAAATTAACAGATTGAGACGAGATGAAGAACCAGGAGAACCTATTACTAAGAAATGTGAATTTTGTCTTTCAGAAATACCAGTAGAAGCTACTAGATGCCCTAACTGTACTTCAGCTCTTGAAGCTGAAGTTCAAAAATAATAATATTCAGAAGTCTATTTATTTATGTAAATATTTTATATAATAAACATATAAAGATTAAAGCAAGGGAGATGTTTACATGGACTGTAATGAATCGCATAATAATGCTATCATAGTAGACAGTCGTCCTAATATACCCTTAGACATGTATAAGAAAAGGAGTAAGAAAGAAGAAAGTATTGTTACGTATCATGTCCTATTTAAATTCTTAGTTTAATGCTGTTAAAGAAGTAGGAAGTTTTTATGCTTTCATGGAGCAATTAGAGCATATGATTTCTATAGCCGGTAAAGATCATGTAGGGCTAGGTTTTGATTTTAATTTTTATTTTGGATCTAAAGGAATAGATGGCTTAAATGATTGTACTTATGTTCCTAAAAGAACTGAAGAAATGGTTAAAAGAGGCTATAGTTCTACGACTATAAATAAGATACTAGGCGAAAATTTTGTAAGAATATTAAAAGAGATTCTTCCTTAAGATAAGTAGGAATAAAGTTATGAAATAAAAATGAAAGAATAGAGGTGAACATATGCAAGGTTTAGTTTTAGAAGGCGGAGGAGCAAAGGGTGCATATCACATAGGGGCTTATAAAGCCATAAAAGAAATGAATATAGAAATTAATGGGATAGCTGGCACTTCTGTTGGAGCTTTGAATGGTGCCATGATAATTCAGAATGATTTTGAAAAAGCTTATGATCTATGGAATAATGTTTCTTATTCAACAGTAATTGATGCAGAGGATGAGGAAATTGAAAAATTTAAAAAAAGAAAATTTAATGTAGAGGATATGAAAAAGTGGAAGAAAAAAGCAAAAACTGTATTTGGTGAAAAAGGGTTTGATATTACTCCACTAAAGGACTTGTTAAAGGAAGTAATAGATGAAGAAAAGATAAGAAATTCAGATAAAGATTTTGGTATGGTTACAGTTTCTTTAACAGATCTAGAACCTTTAGAAATTTATATAGAGGATATACCAAAAGGAATGCTTAAAGAATATTTACTAGCTAGCTCTTATTTACCAGTATTTAAAACAGAAAAGCTTGATGGAAAAGTATTTCTAGATGGTGGAGTATATAATAATCTACCGATTGATATGTTAGCAAAAAAGGGTTATAAAGATATTATAGCTGTTAAAACTAGTGGAATGGGAAGAATCAGAAAGAGTGAATATAATGATTTAAATTTAACTTTTATTTCTCCAAATGAAGATTTAGGTAAGACTTTAGAATTTGAAAAGGAAATTGCTAGAAGAGATTTAAAATTAGGTTATTATGATGGATTAAAAGCTTTAAAAGGGCTTAGAGGATATAAATATTATATTGAAGGTAAAAATGATGAAGAATATTTTATAAATAAGTTTTTAGCTTTAGGAGAAGAAAAAATTTTACAAATAGGAAACATCTTTGGTATAGAGGGTATTCCTTATAGACGATTATTGTTTGAACATATTGTACCCAAAGTAAGTAGTATTGTAGGAACAGGTAAAGAGAGTGATTACGAAGATATTGTAATTAGTTTTTTAGAATTTCTAGGGGAAAAATATGAGGTAGAGCAGTTTAAAGTATATAACTATGATGAATTTTTAAATATAATAAAAGAAAATCATATAAAGAGAGAAAAAGAAGAAGATTTGTGGAGGAAATTAGTTAATAAAGTGGAACTCCTATCTATGTTTAATAAAGAGGAGATTATTAAAAATATTGGTGATATTATGTTTTAGGCAAGAAATATGATATTCTTATATAAGATGTAGATAAAATTAAATATTAAGCTTAGGTGCCTAATTAAGGTTAAAAGGGAAAGGAGTGTAAAGCTACTGCAGCCCCCGCTACTGTAAATAGTTACGAATTCCAAAGCCACTGGCGAAAGCTGGGAAGGTGGAAGGAGGATAAACTATAAGCCAGGAAACCTGCCTAATCTTAGGAAAGATTCTTTCGGAGGGAAAGAAAAATTTTATGAAAGGCTATTTTACTTTAGCTAGTCATAGATATGGGAGAACTTCGAGAGAAGTTCTCCTTTTTATTTTTTGGAGGTGATGTAGTGGGAAATATTATGGTACAAGGGACTACTTCTTCGGCTGGGAAAAGTATGTTATGTACTGCATTATGCAGAATATTTAAGGAAGATGGCTATAAAGTATATCCTTTTAAATCGCAAAATATGTCATCTAAGTCATATAAAACAAATGATGGATTAGAAATCAGCATAGCTCAGGCATTACAAGCTTTAGCCTCAGGAATATTGCCTAATCCTAGTATGAATCCTATTCTTTTAAAACCTGTGAGTGATGAAGGAAGTCAGGTTTTTATTAAAGGCAAATTGGAGAAAACTATGAAAGCAGTAGATTATTTTAAATACAAAACTAGTTTAAAGCCTATGATTAAAAATACCTATGATAAGATTGAAAAGGAGGTAGATATTGTAGTTATAGAAGGGGCAGGGAGCCCAGCAGAAATAAATTTAAAAGAAAACGATATCGTTAATATGGGAATGGCAGAAATGGCCGATGCTAATGTTATATTAATTAGTGATATAGATAGGGGTGGCGTATTTGCATCTTTATATGGGACAGTTATGCTTTTAGAAGAAGAGGAAAGAAAAAGAATAAAGGGTCTCGTAATAAATAAATTTAGAGGAGATAAATCTATACTTGACCCGGGAATAGCTATGATAGAAGAACTTTTAAACATTCCTGTAATAGGTACAATTCCTTATGTTCCATTAGAATTAGTAGATGAAGATAGTCTTATAGATTATGAAAAAAAATGTAATATAAGAGAACAAACTGAAAAAGAAAGAGAAGAAGAACTAGGTAAATTGGCTCAAATAGTAAGGGAGCATTTAGATATGGAATACTTATATTCTTTAATAAACTTGTAGGTGAATAATATTATGGGCTTAATTTTAGGAGTGTTATTAGATTTATTTATTGGGGATCCAGAAGGTTTTCCTCATCCAGTAGTTCTTATGGGAAAAATAATATCCTTAGAAGAAAAGTTTTTTAGGAAAATATTTAAAAGTGAAACTGGACTAAAATTTGCAGGATTTTTAATGATTGCAATTAATATGTTTATTTCATTTTTTATTCCTTATAAATTATTATCAATATTAAAAGCTTATAAAATGTTTTACAGTATATTAAATGTATATTTAATATTTACCTGTATAGCAGCAAGATGTTTACATAAGGAAGGGATGAAGGTATATCATGGATTGAACAAAGGTATTGAAGAAGGTAGATATAGACTTTCTTTTATAGTCGGAAGGGATACAAGCAGTTTAAATGAGGAAGAGATAATAAAGGCAGATGTAGAAACTATATCTGAAAATACAGCCGATGGAGTTATAGCACCTATTATATATATTATAATTCTAGGTGCTCCTGGTGGTTTTTTATATAAAATGGTTAACACTATGGATTCTATGGTAGCTTATAAAAATG
>DATGTQ010000072.1 GCA_035301805.1 Tissierellales bacterium | reverse complement strand
AAAAGAAAGACGTATATATATTACCCCTAGAAAATATATTCATGGGGGTGGTGAAAATAATTTCATGGGGGGTGGTGAAAATAATTTCCTAGATAATAATACAAGTATTAATATTACAAGTATTAATAGTATATATGCTTTCTGGAATACTCAAAAAATTATAAATCACAGAAAATTAACTGACAAAATGAAAAGAAAGATTAGAACCAGCTTAAAAGATTACAAAGAAGAAGAAATAAAACAATCTATTAAAAATTATAGTGAAATCCTTAATAGCGATAAATATTGGTTTACTTATAGATGGACTATAGATGAGTTTTTGCAAAGAGGAATAGAAAAATTTATTGATAGAGAAGTAGCTAAACAAAATTATCTTGATGAAAGTAAAATTGATAAGAAACAACAAAGTAAAGGAGAACACAATCCTTATAAACACATGAAGATTTATGAATAGAGGTGTTTAAATGATACAAAATCACAAATTAGAGCAAAGTGTACTTGCTTGTATGCTGATAGACAACGAATGTGCTGAAGAATACGGTTTGTTAGAAATAGATGATTTTACAATATTAGATAATCAAAAAACCTTTTATGCAATTAAAAATTTAGTTAAAAATAATAAAGCAATTGATTATATGACGGTTTATGAAGAAACAAAGCAAGATGTCGAATTAACTTATTTGATGAATTTAGCAGAAGTAATGCCAAGTGTAATAAATTTTAAAAGTTATGTAGAACAATTAAAAGACTTAACCTTAAAAAGAAAACTTTATAAATTAGCTGATGAATTGAAAGATAGAGATAAAAAAGGTCAAGAAATAGCAGAATTGGCAGAGGAGAGAATATTTAATTTACAAGAATCTAATATATCAGGGGAGTTCGTACAAGCTAGAGACTTAGCTATGGATACATTAAATTATATACAAAATTCCTATGATGGCAAGGTTCCTACAGGAATAAACACAGGATATCAAGCCTTAGACAGAATTTTAAGGGGAATGCAAGGGGGAGACTACATTCTGTTAGCTGGTCGTCCCTCTATGGGGAAAACTGCCCTATCAATTAATATAACAGAAAATCTAATATTAAATAATAAAACAGTTGCCTTTTTTAGCTTAGAAATGCCGAATAGACAGATAATGCAAAGAATGTTGCTAGGAAACAGCTTAACACCAGCAAATAAATTATCCGATAAAAAAATGGATAAATACGATTGGGAAAGATTAAGTAACTCAATGAATTCTATGTTAAATACAAAGTTGTACTTAGAAGATGACTCAAGTAAAACAGTAGCAGAAATGAATAGCATGTGCAGGAGATTAAAAAGACGTGTTGGATTAGATATTGTCATAATTGATTATTTACAACAGATACAAGCGACAGCAGGTGGAAATCGAAGGGAACAGGTAGAACAAATCTCAAGAGATTTAAAAAGGATGGCTAAAGACCTAGACGTACCAGTTATAGTTGTTTCTAGTTTATCAAGAGCTAATCAAATGAGAGAGGATAAAAGGCCTATACTATCAGACTTAAGAGAATCGGGACAAATAGAATTTGACGCAGATATGGTTTTATTTGTACACAGAGAGGAATATTATGAGCCTACCCCTGAAAACAAGGGAAAGGCAGAAGTGATAATAGCAAAGCATAGAAATGGACCAACAGGAATAGCACGGTTAGGATGGATATCAGAATTTACTAAGTTTGTTGATATTACGGACTTAGAAACTAGATATTAAGGAGGTAATGAAAATGAGCAACCGAAAGCCTTGGACAACCAAAGAAGTACAATTTTTAAAAGATAATATAAGCAAAATGACATATAAAGAAATAGGAATGAAAATTGGTAGAAGTAAACAGTCTGTCGCGTGTAAAGTTAATAGAGAAGGTTTTACAAAAGGTAAGAAAAATAACAGATGGACAGAAAAGGAAAAGGAGTTTTTAATTAAACATGCTGCAACAATGTCAAGGATAGAAATAGCTGAATATCTAAATAAAAGTGAGCAATCTGTATTTAATCAAATATGGTACTTAAGACAAAGTGGCATTAAAGTACCAGAAAAGCTAAAAACTAGAAATACTAAATATGGAGAAAAGAAATGCCCAAATTGTGAAGAAGAAAGATTAATAGGAGAAGTATCAACTTGGGATAGCAAAAATAATACAACAGCTATGGCTTATTATTGCAATACTTGCTTTACTGAATTCTTTAAAAACGGGGAAATATTGCCCCCTTTAGAAGAAAAAATATCGGGAAAGAAAAAAACATATGAAATGTTAGATATGGGTATTTGGGATTTAACAGAATTAAGTGAAAGAACAGGGTTAAGAAAAAGTACTGTATGTGAGTACAGAAAACGATATAAAAAAGAAAAAGGAGCGATATAAAAATGAATAATTGTACACTTATCGGAAGATTAGTAAGGGACCCAGAATTAAAAATGTTACCTAATACAGGTACAGCAGTAACAAACTTTACACTAGCAATTGATAAGGAACTTAGCAAAGATAAAAAGCAAGAAATGGAATCACAAGGTAAACCTACAGCAGATTTTATAAACATTGTAGTTTGGGGTAGAATGGCTGAAACATCTGCACAATATTTGAGAAAAGGGCAAAGAACAGCAGTCCAAGGAAGGATACAATCTAGGACCTATGATGATAAAGATGGCAATAGAAGATATATAACAGAGGTAGTAGCAGAAAGAGTTGAATTTATAGATTGGGGAGATAGTAGCAATAACAATGATAGTCTAGACGGATTTGAGCCGATAGACGATAGTGATATTCCATTTTAAGGAGGGATAAAATGAACTGGTTTGTAATAATCGACAGAAATGGGTTATATCATACAACAAAATTTGACAACGTACTAGATGCAGAAGATTATATAAACCTACAATTTGAAGAAGGAAGAATAAAAGAAGTAGATAGGGTTTATTTGACCGAGGAAGGCATTGAACTTAATAAAGGAGTGTATATGCATGAGTAGCTTTAAAAAAGAGTTAAT
>DATGTQ010000071.1 GCA_035301805.1 Tissierellales bacterium | reverse complement strand
TTCATTTGCTAACATTTTTCTTTTCCTCCTCTATTGCCTTTGCATGTCATGCAAGATTTAGTTTAAAAAAATATCTATTTTCTCTTTATCTGTAAGTTTTAGCAACTCTGATAAGTTTTCCATCTTTATATGTGGTACTTCATTTTCATCTATCAGCTTGTACAATTTATTCAAAGGAAACTTAAATATCTTAGATGCTTCTTTTACTGAAACTAATTTAGCTTCCATGTTTATACCTCCTAACTAGCTTTTTCTATATCAGGTAATATATCGTTCTCTTTTAATAACTCATATAAAAACAATCTTCCTTTTTGGGTCCATTTTGTATTCATTTTTATATCTTGTGTTCCATCTTTTCTTGTAAACTCATGTGTTTCTGAGTGGGTATAACCTTTTCCATGATGTTCTCTATATAAGAGCCATTGGTTGCTTTGTTTATATTGGACTTTCAATTCATGTAATAATTGGTTCATTGCCTGTCCACTCATGCCATAATCCTTTGCTATTTGAGTTATAGTTACTAATCCTTTATTTTTTAATATCTTGTCCATGTAGTCTGCTTTAGGCTTTAACTCTCCTATTACCTGCTTTTGTTTTTGAATTAATGCTCTTTCTTCTTTTAGTTGAGTAGCAAGCTTAATAATTGTATCAGGATCTGTTAGTACTTCTTCTATCTTTACATCTGTTAGATATGCTCCATGCTCTCTAATCGAAGGTAAGACCTCATCAAAAACCCACTCTTCAAATTTTTCTGCTGATGGTAATTTTGACCTAACTATTAATCTATAAACATCACTTTCATTTATTAAATTAGCTTGTGTTTTTACCAGATGCCCATTTTGGGAAGGTGTTTCTATTACATCCTTAACTATATTTTTACAATGCTTTGACACCGCTTTACTTCCATTTGAATATCCTAAATTATTTGCTATATCTATCCCTACAAAGTAAAACTTGTCCTCAATTAAAACTGTTCTTATTTCTTTAAATTGGTTATTTTTAAATATTTGTAAATCTTTCTTCATTTACTTATCCTCCTTGAGTTTATTTCTATATTATAGAAGTCTATCCTAAAAAAATATCATCTATATCTACATCTAAAGCTTTAGCTAGCCTTTCTACATAATCATAACTTGCACTCCTTAAAGCTTGTACATTGTTTTCGTATGTTGTTATACTTCTACTAGTTATTCTAGTCATGCGACTTAGTTCTTCCTGAGTTATATCTCTTTCTCTTCTTAATTGCCTTAGAGTTTTCTTGCTCATCTCCCCTAACCTCCTTTCATATATTATTATACACTTCTAAATTATAGAAGTCAAGAACTATTTTTCTAAATTATAGAAATATCTTTCAAAGTATGTTGTACTATATATAGGAAGGGGGTGATGTTGATGAGTGAATTTTTTAATACTAATCTCAAATATCTAAGGGATAAAAATGGCATAGAGCAATTAGAGTTAGCTAATATGCTAGGCTTAAAGAGTGCATCTGCTGTTAGCGAATGGGAAAAGGGAATTAGAATCCCTAATGCTGGTATATTATCAGATATATCAAGTATATTTAAAGTATCTATTGATAATCTAATGCACGTCAATTTAGAAAAATATAATATAGGATCTTCTAAAGTTATCCCACTATTAGGCACAATCGCTGGATGAGGATCTACAAAACATAGATAATTTTAAAAATAAAATAAAAGATCTACATGATAAGAAAAATAATTTATTGAAAATATTAGAGGAGGAAAAAGAAGAATCTAAAAATGTTGAAGATGGATTTTTGAAAGACACTGTTGTTACAATAAACAATAAGTGGGAGATATTAAGTGTAGCTGAAAAGAACGAATTATTAAGAAGATTAATTGATGCAATTTGGATTGATGGAGATAGTTTTAAAATAGTGTGGAATTTTTAATTATTATTGACAAGTTGATAGGACAACATATCAATAATAGCTATAATTATTAAATATTTTCTACAAAATACCAAATATCCCTTCTAAGGCTTGTATTTGTCTTATAAACAATTTAAGTATGTTTTAATACAATTGTATGAACATGGATATAAAATCCTGTTA
>DATGTQ010000070.1 GCA_035301805.1 Tissierellales bacterium | reverse complement strand
AATTATAATTTTTTTCCAATCACGTCTTAAATATTGTACAAATAATATATCCCAGCGTGCAAATTTTTCTTTCATAATATTCTCCCCCTTACAACTAACCTTCATAGTGGCGCATAAATAAGTCCTCAAGAGTTGGCGGTGTAGCCTCAAATTTCTTGACTCCTAATTTAGTAGCCTCTACCAAAATATCATTAAGATATTTATGATCAGCAGAAAATATCCCTTGATTGTCTTTTTGTAGAAAATCATGTACTCCATTTATATTGATCATTTTAGATACATCCTCCTCTGTTTCCAATACTACTGTAGAACGGGTCAAGTGACGTAGTTCATCAAGGGTTCCAGCTTCTACAATTCCCCCTTGGCGTATAATAACAACTTTATCTGCCAGTCTCTCAACTTCACTTAAAATATGAGAAGATAATAAAACTGATTTACCTGCATCCTTAATTTCCCCAACTTCCTCTTGGAAAATCTGTTCCATCAAAGGATCCAGTCCAGATGTTGGTTCATCAAAGATATATAAGTCTGAATCAACTGATAATGCTGCAATTAAACCAACTTTTTGACGATTCCCCTTAGAATATCCCTTAGACTTCTTTCTAGGGTCTAACTCAAAACGTTTAATTAAATAATCTCGCCTTGACTTATCCCCTGACCCATGTAGTTTCATAAATAAATCAATAATTTCCCCTCCTGTTAGGTTCCCCCATAAAGCAACCTCACCTGGGACATAGGATATTCGTTTATGGATTTCAATGCTATCCTTCCAAACATCTTTACCAAATATTTCTGCATTTCCCTTATCCCTCTTAATAATTCCTAATAAGATTCGGATAGTAGTAGATTTACCAGCTCCATTAGGACCTATAAATCCAACAACTTCTCCAGCTTCTAAATTAAATGTTACATCTCTTAAGGCTTGAACCTTTCCAAAGTTTTTTTGTAAACCTTCTACCTTTAAAATTTTCGACATAATATACACCCCTTCTTCTCCTAATTATTATATTAATTACTCTTTACTTATAAAAATTATTTTTTAGCATGTGAGAATAAATTTCCCACTCTTCAATAGCCTTTTTCCCAAATGCACTACTATCTTTAAAAGTTTCTATTTCCTTAATAATTTTTTCCCCAAAACCAAACATAGTCCAGTTTAATATTTCAATTGCCCTTCCTATATCTATATCATCACGAAATTTAGAATAATCTATATCCTTATATATTTCTTTAATTCCTCTATCATATATAAGAGCCACTTTTTCCCCAATAATATCCTTTATTTCTTCTGATTCCTCTAGCTGTGCAGAAGCTAGAAAATCAAAGACATAAGGAAATTCTTTATGCACTCTTAATTTTTGTATGCCAAAATTTCCAATTCTTTTAAATATATCTCTTTCCTTTAAATCCATTTCTTTATACAAATCTTCAATAATATACATACTGTAATCAAGCAAATATATATATAATTCTTTTTTACTATTAAAATAATTAAATAATGATCCTTTAGATATTTCTGCATTTTTTACAATTTCATTGGTAGATGCTTTTTCAAAACTATTTTTAGCAAATTCCTTTAATGAAGCCTCTATAATTTGCTTTTGTTTATCTGATTTTAAATTCTCAAATTTAGAATAAATCATTTTCTCTCCTTATATTAAAATTATATTGACTGCCTAGGTCATTTACACTATAGCATAAGTGACCGGATAGGTCAATATAAAAGTCTTTATATTTCCATATATCATATGTAAGGGATTTGGCTCATATTGATTTGGTTTAAGTTGTTTTAACCTAATTTAAAATAATTTTATAAAGTATTAGTGTTTTTTGAGGTTAAGTGGGTATAATTTAGAACAAAACAAGTGTAAGAAGGTAATAACAATGAATTAATGGCATTTTATGGCATTTTGATTTAGGTGAGTCCTAGAGATAATGTTTCATTTTTTTAACAATTCTTCTATCTCTTGTTATTGCTTACTTGTCAATTTTTCATTAAAGGGCTATTCTATCACATTTGAAAAATTTAAATTATTATGCTATAGTAAAAAAAGTGGTAGATCTACAATTGAAGATGAATTGCAGCGCTTAATTCTTTAT
>DATGTQ010000069.1 GCA_035301805.1 Tissierellales bacterium | reverse complement strand
TAAATATATCATTCTAGCTTGTTTTCCTTGTTCTAATACTGGAGCAACCATAATATTTTCTCCAAATAAAAATTGATCATTTATTTCATAAGTTTTATGATCATTTTGATAATGAAGCATTAAAGGTCTCATTATAGGTAAGCCACTTTGTTCACCTTTATAGAATATATCATACATATAAGGTATTAATTTATATCTTAGTTTTATATATTTTCTATTTATATCTTCTGTTATTTTATCAAACGCCCATGGTTCTTGATCTCTTGAATATATTGTTGTATGGTTTCTAAACAGTGGTGTAAATGCGCCTACTTGAACCCATCTACTTAATAACTCTGGCGTACAATCATATCCAAATCCTCCAACATCTGTACCACAAAATGACATACCACTAAGGCCTAAGTTCATAAGCATTGGCACGCTCATTCTTAAGTGTTCCCATGTACTTTGGTTATCTCCTGTCCATACAGTTGAATATTTTTGAGTCCCTGAATAACATGCTCTCGTAACTACAAAAGGCCTTTTATTTGTTGACTTTTTTATACCTTCATATGTTGCTTTATCCATCATATGACCATATATGTTATGTACTTCTTTATGGTCTATAATTTTTCCATCTTCATTAAATTTAACATCATCTGGTAAAGGTCCATTGAAACTAGCAGGCTCATTCATATCATTCCAAATACCAGATACACCATAGTCTGTCATAATCTTTTGGTTATTAGCCCACCATTTTCTAACTTCACTATTCATAAAATCTGGGAATACAGAATTTCCTGGCCATACCCAGTTTGTATATACTATTCCATTTTTATCAGTTGCAAAGTAATTATTTTCTAAACCTTCATCATATATTTTATACCCTTTATCAACCTTAACACCAGGATCTATTATAGTAACTAATTTAAACCCATCATCATTAAGATTTTCTATCATCTTTTTAGGATCTTTAAATTTATTTTTATCCCAAGTAAATACTCTAAAGTCATCCATATATTCTATATCTAAATATATAGTGTCACAAGGTATATCTTTTTCTCTGAACTTCTTAGCTATTTCATATACATTTTCTTCTGGACAATATGCCCATCTACACTGTTGGTATCCTAAAGTCCAAAGTTGTGGAAGTGGAGTCGTCCCCGTTAAGTAAGTGTATCCTTTTATTACCTTTTTAACAGATGGTCCATATATAAAGTAATAATCTATATTTCCATCAACTGATGCAAAATAATAATAATTTGAGTTTTCTTTTCCTAAATCAAAATGAGTTTCAAATGTATTATCAAAGAATATACCAAATGCTTCTTCATCTTTTAAGGTTATGAAAAATGGAATTGACTTATATAGTTTTTCATAAGTTTCACCATGTGGTGTTGGATCATCTGTATTCCAGTTTATATAATGACAATACTTTTTATTTAAATGTCCACTTCTCTCTCCAAATCCATAAAAGTACATATTATCTTCCATTTTTTTAGGTATAAATACTTTGTACTCCATATGCTCTGTTGGTTTATGTCCTTCTTGAGCTGCAATATCTAATCTTCCTGCACAATTTTTTATAAAAGGTTCTCTAGCTCCTCTATAATCTTCACATATTAATTTTCCATCTTTATTATATATATCAACTTTAAATTCATCGTATATTTTTATAATTAATTCATCTGTTTTTATTGTTATATTATCAATATATCTATCTACTTCATATCTACAGTGTTGTATTTTCAAATTTTCAATTGCCTTTGAATTTTGTTCATCTCTATAATTAGGTACAAAGAAATTTATTATAATAGGACTTATTATATTTATTTTAGCTTCTATATTTTCAAACTCTACTTTCACTATATTCTCATTTACTTTAAAACCTTTTATTTTTCCAAACATACCCCTCTTACGTCTCCTTTATATCTAAAATCTTTTTTAGAGTTTTAACTATTATATTCGCTGAAGTTTTGTATCTTGTAATCTCCTTAAGTTTATATATCATTATAATTCATATTGTTTTATCTCTTTAGATATATTTTAAAAATATAAGCTGATGTAACATTACATCAGCTTATATTATGAATATTAATTTTTGAGTTAATTATAAGTTTACTTTCTTACTTTAATTAAATATTATTACTCAAGTATTTATACAATGCGCCTATTTTCCCTGAATCATTTTGGAATTTACAAGTGTCTATTGTAACCATATCTAATATTTCTGGATTTAATAATTTTAAATATCTATTAATATTTTCTATTAGATTATCTCTAGAACTTATCCCACCACCTAGTAAAACTTTTTCTGGAGCAAAACTATAAACTATATTATATATTCCTATAGCTAATGAAAAGTAGAAATCTTCTATTAAGTCTTGTACATCCTTATCTTCTTTAGCTAATTCAAAAACTTGAACTCCATCTAAACTAGTATTTTTCAACTTATTAACTCTGTCTATTAAGTTATATGTTGAACCTAATCTACTAAAAGTTCTCATAGGTATATTTTCTAATTGCGATAGTCTATGTTCTAATATATTTATACCAAATTCTCCTGCCATTCCTCTATGACCCCTGTATAGCTGGTTGTTTATAAAAACTCCACCGCCTATACCAGTTCCTATAGTTATGCATACAAAGTTTTTATTATCCACTGCATTTCCCATAGATTTTTCAGCCATAGCGACACAGTTTACATCATTATCATATACACAGTTAAGCCCTGTATGTTCTTTTATGTATTTATTTAGATACATATCTTGTAAATCTATTACTTGCCCCATAAAATGAATATATCCATCATCATCAATACCACCTGGTACACTCATTGCAACTCCTTTGATGTCATGCTTTGTTTTATAATCATTTATTATATCTACTAATATTTTTTGTGTTTTACCTTCTCCTTGTTGTGGTGTTTCTATTGAGTCTGATTCTATAAATTCGCTATCATTATTCATGATGCTGTATTTTATGGA
>DATGTQ010000068.1 GCA_035301805.1 Tissierellales bacterium | reverse complement strand
GACGATACCCTTTTTATTAATTTTAAAATGAAAAGTTCTAATTATCTCCAATAGAAAACCTTCTTCTTTAAAGTAACCTTTACGCCCATTAAATATACTTATTGTGAAGCTTTAAATGGTCATCAATTCCATAACTTTTTTAAGTCTAAATATTCCTAAAAAATACATCAAGTATGGCTTCATACATAATCACTCTCATATAAATAAACTAATAATCCTAATAACTTTGTAAATATCTTTTTTTGCCTCCTTTTAAGTTTTCTATATAAAAATCCTAGATATAACCTACGACTTTTAATCAAATTATTGTATTTTTAATAACATGAACTTGTATTACATGTAAAAATAGACATAATTTGAACACAAAATAGCCACAGTCCTACCGTGACTTTTATATACATTTTATTTAATACGGTTACACATTAAATTTGAAAAAGCTTAAATTACATGATATCTATTTAACCAATAATTCACAATAAATTTATAAATAATTAATATCTCTCTACATCAATTTTCTCTTCATCATCCCTAGTTTCTGATTCATTCTTCGCCATTGTAAGAATAGCTATAAATAGCAAAGAAAATATTTCACCTAATATAAAAATTAATCCTACGACAGTCGCTAAGGTTTTAATGTATTCAGATGAATCCATTTGTTTTTTAAAATGGATAATAGAATAAAGTGTTATGCAATAAACTACAGTTATAACAATTAAAAAAATATCTATGCCTTCGTCACTAATGCAAGGATTAATTCTTACAAAGATACGACCAAGTAATATACCTATTAATATAAATAATAACAAGCTGACAATATAAAAACCAATTGCTTCCTTCAAATTTCTTTCCATACCAAAATCAGTTAGGTTTTTAAACATATATATCCTTCCTCCATCTCTCTCTATATATAGCCTGACCTTCTATAAGAATATTCTACATATTATAACAAACTCCTTCTTCAAAATAAATTTCTAAAAGATATGAAAAGGTTCTAAGATTTATTACATATTGTACTTTCCCTATCCTGTCCACAGTAACTAGATTTTAAAGAAAAAATATCGGCATCTATCCAGATGCAATTACATCTGGTTTCTGCCGATAACTTCACATAAAAATTATGAACAATTAACTTGTTTCCGTATCACTTACTTCTGCATCAGTCTCAATTTCCGATTCATCATCTCTCGTTGTTAGAAAAGCTACAATAATCAGAGAAAAGATTTCACCTAGTAATAGACTGAGTACACCAGTAATTATTCCGAGTATAATGTATAAAAATGAACTCATTTGTTTTTTAAAATAGATAATGAAATACAGTATTATACAGTAAGCTGCAATAAGAAACGTAGCAATTTTATCTATTACTTCTTCACTAGCATAAGGGTTAATTATTCCGATTATAACGCCTACTAAGAAACAAATTAGCAATAGTAATAGTAAGTAGGCGATATAAAAGACTATTGCTTCCTTCCAATTTCTTTTCATATTTAGATTATTAAGTTTTTTGAGCATTTGCCCCCTCCTTTAGATAATATCATCATTCTTCCCTTTATTATGATATTTACTTCCCTCTCCTTTTATTACTCCTTTCTTAATAATCTATGAAAAACCCTAAAATCTGTGAGCTTTTTTAATATCAGCTATGTATTCTCAAAAATAAAAAAAGCATCTGAATTCAGATGCTTTTTTTATTTCTTTTAAATATTGTACAAATGATTTAAAGGTCCTCTGCCTTTTCCTAAATCTAAGTTTGATTTAATTGCCCCAGTTAAATATATTTTAGCATTTTCTACTGCTTCTAATATATTCATTCCTTTAGCAAGATTTATTGCTATAGCCGAAGACAATGTACAGCCTGTACCATGGGTATTAGAATTTTCTATTCTTTTACCTTCCAACCAATAAAGTTCACCATCCATATATAATACGTCATCTGCACTATCTTCTAGATGTCCACCTTTAACTAATACAGCTCCTTTTATAGATTCCCCGATTATTTTAGAAGCCTTCTCCATATCTTTTTTACTTTTTATTTCTATTCCACTTAAGACCTCTGCTTCAGGCATATTAGGTGTAATAATATCTGCCAAGGGTAATAATTCGTTAATTAAAACTTTTTCTGCTGTAGATTTCATCAATGAATTTCCACTAGTTGATACCATTACTGGATCTATTACAATATTTTTAGCCTCATATTCTTTTAGTTTTTCAACTATAACCTTTATTATTTCTTCATTTGATATCATACCAACTTTTATTCCATCTGGATAAATGTCAGTAAAAACTGCATCTAACTGTTCCCCTATAAATATAGGGGGCAAGTCTATTACATTTGTTACCCCAGTAGTATTTTGTGCCACTACTGAAGTAATAACACTCATCCCATAAGTTTTATGTGCCGCAAAGGTTTTTAAATCCGCTTGTATACCTGCCCCTCCACTAGGGTCAGTCCCTGCTATAGTTAATAATTTTTCCATAATTTATCTACCTCCAATTGACTAAAATCATCAATATATATATCTGCAGCCTTTTTTATTTCATCTAAATCAGGCAAAGTTGATTTATCTTTAACTGCAACGACATTTAGATTACATTTCTTTGCCGATATTATACAATGAAGAGCATCTTCAAATACCCATATATCTTTAGGGTCCAGTTTCAAACGATTAATTGCAGTTTTAAAAAATTCAGGCTGTTCTTTACTTAATCCAATATTTTCAACAGTTTGAATAAATTCGAAATAATCCTTTATACCATATCTATTTAAAACCATTGAAACAAGATGCTCATCTGTAGCAGTAGCTATAGCCATTTTTATATTTCTACTTTTAAATTCCTCTAAAATCTCCAATACATAAAGCTTTAATTGAAGTCGGTTACTATAATAATCAGCCAGTAATTTTTCCATATCTTGATTAATTTCATCAGGTGTATCTTTAAGCCTAAATCTTTCTTTTATATAAAAGCAGGCTTCTTTTAAGGTCAGCACTTTCAAAGATTCACCTAAATCTTTAGGTGGTTTAATTCCGATAGATAATAAATAATTATCAGCTAACCCTTCCCATAACCACATGGAATCAATAAGAGTTCCATCTAAATCAAATATTGCTGCTTTCACTGAATACCCCCTTGGAAAGTTTGTATAAATTTCTTGTTGCTCTTTCCACATCTTTCTGGGCTAGTATTGCAGATATTACTGCAATTCCATCTAATCCACTACCCTTCAGAAGATGTATATTTTCTTTATTTATACCTCCTATACCTATTACCGGAATATTAACAGTTTTTGTAATCTTTTTTATTTCTTCCATTTCTACATTAGTTGCATCTAATTTTGATGTTGTAATAAATACAGAACCTACTCCTAAATAATCAGCTCCTGCTTTTTCAGCTTCTATAGCCTGCTCTACATTACTTACAGATACTCCAAGTATCTTATTTTTTCCCAATGCCTTCCTTGCCCTTGTAGCTACTAGATCAGATTGTCCAATATGTACCCCATCTGCATCTACTTCCATAGCTATGTGGATATTATCGTTTATTACAAAGGGAACTTTGTATTTATCAGTAACCCTTTTCACTTTAATAGCTAATTCTTTAAAGTTATTATAATCAAGATTCTTTTCTCTAAGTTGAATAAAGGTAGCCTTATTTTTCAATATAGACTCCACAATTCCAGGAAGAGTTTCATCTTTTAACCAAGTTCTATCTGTAACTAAATAAAGGAGCATGTCTTTTCTACTTAACTTCAATTTTCATTCCCCCATTTAATTTTTCTTCATTTAAATTACTCATATAATCAATTAAATATGTTCTCAAAGAGCCTGTCCCCAAGCCTTTTCCAATTGACTTTTCGTTTGCTAATTCCCCACATAGTCCCATAGCTGCAACAGCTAAAGCTGTACTTTCTAAAATATTTTCTGAATTTGCTCCTATAAATCCTCCTATTAAACCTGATAACATACAGCCTGTTCCTGTTATTCTTCCCATATTTTTATCTCCATTCCTTATAAGATAAGTTTTTTTACCATTAGTAACTATATCTATAGGTCCAGTAATTGCTACTACTGCATTATTTGTCTTACTAATCTCTTTTCCCATCTCTATATATTCATCAATATTATCTTCATTTATATTATCTTCTAAGCTAACATCAACTCCACTAGAGGTTTCTGTTTTATTAAGTATTGCTTTAATTTCAGAAGCATTTCCTCTAATTACAGAAAGCTTAATTTCTTTCAATAATCTTAAAGTTGTATCCATTCTAAGCCTAGATGCACCTACTCCTACAGGATCTAAAACCACAGGGTGAATTAATTCATTTGATTTTTTACCTGCCTTTACCATAGACTCTATAGTTCTAGAATTTAATGTTCCTATATTTAAAACTAGAGAATTACATATGGATGTTATATCTGATACCTCTTCAATATCGTCTGCCATTATTGGCCATGCTCCTGAAGCTAAAATAATATTAGCTACATCATTTACCGTTACGTAATTAGTTATACAATGTACAATTGGAGTTCGTTCCTGTACATTTTTAAAAATTCTTTGAAACATCAACATCCCTCCATTTTTTATATAAAAAAGACTTGCCATAGCAAGTCTCATTATCCATTCTTATATGATACCTACGTTGGCATTATCCAAATCAGGTTATATGGTCGAACCAATATCATAGTTCCTCTCAGCAAAGTTTAACTAAGCTCCCATTTTTATTTTCTTTTGTAATTTAATCATATCATATATTATTTAAACAAATCCAATATTTTTATGTTTTTCATTTTAAAACTTCACTATTTACTATAATCAAAGGGTTAATCATTTATTAATATAAATAAATCAATCTTAAAATTTTTATTTACCTTTATTATAGGTAAATACTATATAATATGATATAATAATAATAGAATATATCGGCAAGGGGGTTGAAAAAATGGCTATGAGTAATGAAGAATTTCAACAAATAGTGTTACAAAAGTTAGAGACCCTTGAAGTAGGACAGAAAAATCTTGTGGACGGACAAAAAAACCTCGAGGTGGGACAAAACAATCTTGAAAAAGGACAGAAAAACCTTGAGATGAGGCAAACAAAACTTGAGAAAAGGCAGGAAAACCTTGAGATAGGACAAACAAAACTTGAGAAAAGGCAAGAAAGCCTTGAGATAGGGCAAACAAAACTTGAGAAAAGGCAAAAAAGCCTTGAGATAGGACAGAAGGAAATAAAAAAAGATATAAAGGCTATAATAGAACAAACTGCTAATTTAACAGAGTTTAGAGAGGAAATAAATAATAAAGTAGATACATTGACAAACGAACTAAACACTATAGAATTTATAACATCAAAAAATTGGAACGATATAGCAAAGTTAAAATTAGCAAAATAGAACTCTAACTTAGAGTTCTATTTTTTGTGAAGTTTTGTTAAATTAGTTTGTTTCATAAATAATAAAAAATGACCTTTAATTATGAATATTTTTCTGCTTGCATAACTGCTTTTTCATATATTTCACCTGGATAACCTAAATATTTTAAAATTGCTATAGCATTCCGGCTTACACAAGTTCCTTTTCTCAATATATAGTCAAATATTATATCCTTGTTTTCAATAGTTTCCTTAAAATGATAGTTTTCATATCTGCTATTTACTAAAGTTGTTAGTTCTAAATCGTGAGTTGCAGCTACAACACAGGCATTTTTATCAATCATATAGTTTAATACTACACTAGCAGCACTAATTCGTTCTGTAGTATTAGTACCTCTAAATATTTCATCTAAAATACATAGTATTGGGTAATCAGGCCTAAGAGAGTCAATTACTCTTTTTAATGCCTTAGCTTCTGCCATAAAATAACTATCTCCTTTAACAATACTATCTGTAGTACCAATTGAGGTAAATAATTTAAAATAAGATGAATTATAATCTTTTGCCAATACCATATATAATGTTTGAGCCAAAATAGCATTTATACCTATAGTCCGTAAAAATGTAGATTTTCCTGAAGCATTGGAACCTGTAATTAAAGCACCCTTATTGCTCAGTTCAAAAGAATATGGAACTGGATTATCTAACAAAGGATGATACATTTCTTTTGTTTTAAGATACAATTTTGAGCTTTCATTTTTTAAATTAGGTTCAGCATAATAATCTAACCCCGAAGTATAGGAAGCAACAGATATATATGCGTCTATTTTTCCAATTATAGTATATATTCTAAAAATATCTTCTTTATGTTTATTAAGCTGTTTAACAGTTTTATAAAATACTTTTGGTTCTCTTAAAAAGATCATATTATAGTAATCCATCAATACTTGAGTCTCTGTTTTTAAATCTTCATTATAGTTTATTTTTGAAATATTCTTTTTTATCCTTCTTGTCTTTTTTAATAATTCTTTTAATTCATGTTCATGTAAAATTAACTCTTCGTTTAAGCCATCACTATTTAATTTTACTATATTTTCTGCACAATTAATGAGACTTCCTAAATATTTAAAAGTTTCCATTTCCTCATATATTCTGCGCTTATTACTATTATAAATCCCTGCATTTACCATGATTACAAGGATGAATAAAGAAAAAGCAATTTGAGTATTAAAGAAAAATAATACTAATGGCAGATAAGGTAAATAAGATAATAACTCATATATCATCAATGGTTTCGTATCCACATTAAGACCATTTTCAAAGTATGTAAATATTTTTGTACCTTTTTCTTTACCTAATATAGAAATAAGATATTGTATCTCATGTGAAATACTTTTATTCTCTCGTAATAAATTTATTTTTTTATTTCTTTTTTTAAGTACATTTTCTTCAAAGAAAGGTCTCCTAAGAATATAATACAAATATTGTATACCAGGCAAACTCATAGTATGGTCCATTTTACTAAATACAGTATCCATATCTAAATCAAACCAGGTAATATTATCAATTTTAAAACAGACTTCTTCCTTTTTTGATAGAAAATTATGTAAATCCTCTTTGTTTGAAAGCCCTAAACTTTCTTCTCTTTCTTTTCCCCATTGATCTTTAATTATCTTCATTTGCATTTTAATATACTTTTCTCTTTTCTTCTTTTGATATATTAATAAGAAGATTATAACTAATATAGGTAGTATAAAGAATAAATAATTCAGTTGTATACCTAAGGCTACACCACCAATGATTAATCCAAAAGATATTATTTCTATTAAGAAATCTAAATTATGCCCCACACTATCACGTCCTTAAAATATTATATCTAACCCTACATAATAATTTTTATATTTTCATTTTCCTTTTCAAGAAATTCAACGAATTTATACTTATCTTCGGGAGATATTAATATCATACTAAAAAACTCATACTTTACTTCAAGTCTATCTCGTGAAAGATTAGCTGATGCAATTGGATTTTTGGAGAGTCCCTCCTTCAAAATCAATATATTTATATTTCTATAAATATAAATTCATCATCACAGCATCAAAATATTCTTCATCAATTTTAAAATATTTTTCATATAATCCAATTTCCTTAAATCCAAACTTTTTATAAAGTTTTATTGCATTTA
>DATGTQ010000067.1 GCA_035301805.1 Tissierellales bacterium | reverse complement strand
CTTCTTTAGTATATTGGCTAGGTCTAAAAGGCTTTCTTATATCTACCTGATTTTCTACTTCATCAGTATAGGCATTAATATAATCTAAACTTACTCTATCTCCAGTCTTAAAAGCTTTTACTGGTAAATCATACTTATCATTCTTAGATCCAACCATTCTAAAACCTTGATTGATTGATTGATATTGGATCTGCTTTTCCTGTGAAGTCGACTTATATTCCCACATCTTAAAGGTTAAGTCATACTTTAACTTCTTTAGCTGAAGCTTTATATTTGGATATAACTCAATAGGCTCATCAAATACATAGTAAATGTGTAGTCCTGTACCACTCATAACTAAAAAAGTCGGCTGTGGTAGCCTTCTAAGACCTGGCTCTTGTCCCATTCTTAGAAATAAAGTAAGTAACTCATCTTTACCTACACAATCTAAGTCAAATACTAAAGCATTCATATGTTGAGCATGAGCTAGTCTATTAGTCCTTCCCCTATAAGAAAGTCCAGAACATAAGGTCATTGGATTATTTTCTACAAACTCCTTATAATCTTCTTCCCAAGTATCATTAAGCATTATCCTTCTTCTTAACTGTCTATCAGTCCCTTCATCTTTAGAATCTTTATATAAATACACTGCATTAGGCTTAGAATAATCTCCTGATAACTCTCCTTGAGCCTGGTTATTAGGAAATATATATCTATAAAATTCTTCTCCTTCTATCTCCTTATAATGAAAAAACAGCAGATCTTCTACTTCTCTATAATTCTTCTTAACATCAATAATATTATTAGACACATAATCACTCTCCTAAAACTGCTTGTCCATTAGGGGACTTAGATTATCAATGAAGTTATTTGAACACTTTAATTATATCTTATATTTATAAATAATTCTAGGTCTAACTGCTTGTCCATTAGGGGACTTAGATTATCAATGAAGTTATTTGAACACTTTAATTATATCTTATATTTATTTTTTTCACTTTTATAATCCATAAACGAATCAAATGCATCAAAAAATATCATCATAACTACTAACCTTTCTACCCTAATATCCCCATCTAGAGTCCCTATTCCAACTGCTAAATACCAAATGGATTTAACCAATTTTGATATATGCTTTTTCCATTTAAAATCTAATACTCTTAATATAAAATATCCAATAAAAGAAACTGGCATTATTTTATAGCCTAAATTTTGCATTATTTCGCCTAATAATTGTAATTTCCTTCCTATGTCTATCATTAAAATAATCACCTACTCATTCCCCTGGACTGTTTCCTTGTTTCCTTCTTGTATTCCTTCTGGAAGTTGTTTTCTAGGTTAGCTTTTCCTACATTACCACTTATAGTATTAACCAGATCTTTAAATAGAGATTTAAAGGCTTGTAAATCGCTTGTACGCTCTTTTAAAAATTCTTTAGTAGAATTGTATATTAATCTTATTTCTTCTCTTAAATTGGCTACTGTGGCTCTTAAACTCTTATTCTCATCAATTAGAGAGTTATAATCTTTCACAAGTAAGTTATAGTCATCTATAACTTCATTAGTTTTAGTCTTTAAATCTTTAACTGTAGTTTTAAGTTCTTTATTTTCTTTATAAACATCACTATCTAAAATCTTATTTAATTGTTCTTCTTTTTCTCTACCAGTTTTTAAAGCTTGTTCTAGTTTTGAAAAATCTTCTTCTGAAATAATTAAATTGCCAGTTTTCTTTTTTACTGTCTTAGTAAATTCATGTCCTAAAAATTTTTCGCCACTTGGAACTTTTACATCTTTTGTTTCTCTAGTGATTGTTACATCAATTTTATTAGGTATTTTATTTTCTTTTGTGTAAGCCTTTAATTCATTTTTCTTTCGATCAATCTCTCTTTCAATCTCTTTTTCTTTCTCTTTTAATTCTTTAAATTCAGGAACAGTTAGATTTTTTCTATCCGATCCTTCAAGACCCCTTTTAATATCAAAACCTTTTTCTTGTAAAAATTTTGGTAAATCTTCTTGAACATTACGAAGTGCTTCACGATTAAAAACTCTCTTAGCAGATAATTTTTTATCTTCATCAAATGGAACTATTCCCATGTGTAAATGGGGAGTAGATTCATCTAAATGAACTGTGGCATATCTAATATTTTCTTCTCCAAAGTTTTCTGCAAAATATTCTTTAGCAGAAATAAAAAATTCTTTTGTATCTTCATCAGATAAATTTTCAAAAAATTTTCTGTCGCTAGTAATGATCCATTCATTAATTAATACTGCATCTTTTCTAACTGCCCTGGTAGTAGATTTGTTTTCATTTATAAATTTTTCAATATCTTTTTTATAATTATCAGTACGATTAACCAGGTCATAATTTAATTCAGAAAGAGAAGTATCTATATCAGGATTAGAATGATTTTTTGTTTTTCTCTGATTATGATTTCCAATTCCTATTAAGTTTTCTGCTTTCATCTTTTGCATTCTAGCAACTATCATTGACATAAAATCACTCCTTCAAAAACCTTAGTGTATATACAATACTCGGAACACCTTCCATGTAAAGTATAACACACTATACCTTACAATGTAAGGTGTGTGGTCTGCCGACGGCTAAAACCATTCAGCTTTCAGCTGAAGCAAGTGAAAATTCATCACTTGCAAAAAGACAAAACCTTTCTTTTTTTCGTAAAAAAAGAAAATAAAAAAACGACCATCGCCAACTAGATGAAAAAACTTATTGGCTATAGTCGCTTAGAAAAGTCAAGGATCAGGTAGTATTTTTTAAGAGAACCATTTAAAAAATCTCCACCTTTTACTCCTTGACTTTTCTATTTTGTCCATTGACTTTTCATTACCAAAAGCCAACTAGAATGAAATTTTTAAAATTATTTTGTCTTTTGTCCTTTTATTATAATGGACAAAATATTTGTTTTTATATCCTATCGTTTTGTATCTTTTAGTAATTTAATTACTTCTTCTTCTGTAGGATTCTTTCCTAATTTATACAATCTTTCTAGATTATCTGGATTAGATATAATTGGTTCAAGAAATGAAAACATGAATTCAGTCATCTTTTCATTTTCTTTAGATTTGCCTTCTGCTTCCATTATCTTAATTTGACTATCAGTTTGTGCTTGTATTTTTTTTATTTCTCTTTCAGTATCTGCTTTTATACTTTTTATTTCTCTTTCAGTTTCTTCTTTAACAGAAAGAATCTCTGAATTAGATTTTTTTACAGCACTTAAATAACTTATAACCGAAGTAATTATAGGGGGAACGATGCTTGCCAATAAAGCTATTAGATCAACTTTCATTTGCAATCCTCCTCTTGAATTTCAAAATCTTTTCCAAGTTCTTGATCATCAATAAATTTTAACTCATCAAATCCTTCATAACCTTCAAAAGCTAAATTATAAAGATTAAGGAAGAAACTCTTTTCTTTAGTTAACTCTTTTACAATCTTTTGTTCTTCTAAATCATCATATTCATCAATTGCTATTTCCTTCAATGTTATTGGTAACCAAGATACTAATTTTCGGAATGCATTCTTATCTCCTGTTGCTAACTCATAAAACTTATCTATACTTACCCGCCTTATATATTCGGAAGATTTTTTCTCTTTATTTAATGTTATTTCCCATGGAACATCTTGACTCTTTTTAGCAATAACTTCAACTAACATACAAACAACTTTTTCTTTTTTTTCTAAAGACTCTATAATTTTATCTTGCATATTAATATATGTTTTTTGAGAAGAACTAGAATTCATTGTATTATGCTTATTTTTTAACTCTACATAGACACTATAATCATTTTTTACTATATCAAACCCTTCTTTTGGTACATGCCAACCATTAATATATTTGAAAATGTTTTGATGAAAATATCCTATATCATTATTAATTGACTTGTCTACTTGTCTATTTTGTTCTGTACTTATCAATTCATTTATATCTTGTCCAGTTAAAAAATATGTAAAGGTTAGTTTAATAGGATCAATTATATTCCTATTAAACTCCTCTATATCTGAAGGCTGAACCAATGAATGTATTTTATTAAAGTATACCTTAACATGTTTCTTATAATCTTCTTTTGTTATAAAATCTAAGTCCCAATTCATATTTATTCTTTTTCCTCCTCTACAATTTTATCTAATGTTTTTACTATAGACTTCCCTATTTCATAGGCTAAATTTACTGGTACAGCATTGCCAATTTGTCTATAGGCTGCTGATATAGATCCCATAAACTTATAATCGTCTGGAAATGTTTGTATTCGTGCATATTCTCTAATATTAAATGGTCTAGTTTCTGAAGGGTGGCATCTTTCTGTTTGTTTTTGTGCTGGGCTAGTTGTTAAAGTTAAAGAAGGTTCTTCATAAGATAACCTCCTTGCCATTCCTCTTCTTCCACCACCAGAAAAATAACTTTTACCCATATATTCTCTAGCTACTTCATCAGGTAAATCTACCCAACACCCTCCTGGGGGGACTAATTCTAAGACTTTCTTTTTGTTTTCTGGATATTTACTTCCCTCTGATGAAGGAACATTAAATAAAACATCACTTAAAACAGGCTTGTTTAAGTATTGGTTAGGCCATTCAAAGGCAGTATTAAGGCTTTTTTGTATTCCTATTATAAATACCCTTTCCCTTTTTTGAGGTACATTGTAATCCCAAGCATTTAGAACTCTATAATCTATATCATAATTCATAGTATTTAATATATTAAATACAACCTCAAAGGTTTTTCCTTTGTCATGATTTAATAAACCTTTAACATTTTCAAGAACGAACATTTTAGGCATAACTTCCTTTATTATTTTTGCTAACGAGTAAAATACCGTTCCTCTTGTATCATCTAAACCTGCTCTTTTTCCTGCATACGAAAAAGGTTGACATGGAAAACCACCTGTAATTATATCTATTGATTTTTTGTTATCTATAGTTGAATCTATCCCTTCTTCTGCAATCTCATTGATATCTTTTTCTAACACATTCCAATTTGGAAAATTATGTTTAACTGTACTGTTAGCATCTTTATCAATATCAATTAAAGCTATAGGATCTAATCCTGCCTTATGCAATCCCAGTGCCATACCTCCTGCACCAGAAAACAGTTCTAATACTTTATATCTTTTTTCACCAGATTTAATATCATCTAAATTAAATAACTTAAAACATTTTTTATTTAATTCGGAATCAAGTTCTAATTGTAATTGCCCCACTTACTCATTCCTCCCTATAAGAATTATAACTAACTTCTTCTAAATAATTTTTCCCAAATACTTTTATTTGCTTCTTTATGTTCTTCAATTATTTCTTCCTTACTTTCTAGTAATTGTACCTTTTCTTGTTCTTTCAAGGTTAATATTTGCTGATTTTCTAATAACCTTTGTAAATGTTCTATTTGTTCTTGTTGTTTAACAATCTGTTTATCTTTTTGTGCAAGCTGTTGTATAAGTATATTATCTATTTCTTCTTTCTTTTCTTCTGTTTTTGGATCTTCAACTAAAAAATGCTTTCGAGCTTTTTTTATAACATCATCAGTTATCAAATAAGGCGAGTTTACAGCCTTATCAACCTTTTTGATTTTATTGTCAGCTAGCCATTTTCTCATAGTATTATAGTGAACATTACATAAATCAGCTAATTCTTTTACAGTCATACTCTCACTCCCTGTTACACAATTTGTTCAACAACAGTATAACAAATTGTGTAACCTATTGTATAACCTATTAAAGATATTTATAAACAGTTGTTCGACTTATTCCTAAATTTCTAGCAATTTCTGTTGGAGTAGAAGCAGGATTTTCTACTAAATACTCTTTAACTAAAGATTCCTTTGTTCCACTCCCTTTAGGTCTACCTTCTTTATTTCTCCATTCACCATTTGGATAAACAACATCTCTAATTGCATTCATAACTAAGATATGTTGTTTCTGATTTCTATAATTCCTTTTATTTCTTTCAATTCTAATGTCTGTTAATTTTTCTATATCATGAATAGTAAAATTATAATACTGCCTGTCATAGGTCTCTAAGGCAGATTTAATATCTTCTTCCTCAAGTGGATTAGAATGTTCTATCTGACTTAATTCATCAAACTTTTCATACATATCTGCTTCAACTTCTTCTCTAGAAATATTACATTTAACAGCATAGATAACCATACACATTAAATAAAAATATCTATGTCCACCCTTAACCTTACTACTCTGCCTTAACCACCAATCATAGAGATCTCTCTTTATATTCCATTTTTTCTGATTTCTATTTTTCTCAACTACAACTCTTTGATACCATTCTGGAAACTTCTCTTTAGCTTCTTCTTTAGTATATTGGCTAGGTCTAAAAGGCTTTCTTATATCTACCTGATTTTCTACTTCATCAGTATAGGCATTAATATAATCTAAACTTACTCTATCTCCAGTCTTAAAAGCTTTTACTGGTAAATCATACTTATCAT
>DATGTQ010000066.1 GCA_035301805.1 Tissierellales bacterium | reverse complement strand
TAATGCTTCTTTAGTTAAAGCCTCATCTTCCTCCCCAATTGCAAACAATGTTTTAACTATATCTAAAGTATGAGATTTTTCATTTTCTATAGCCTGTCCCGATTTACTTAAGGCATTAGTTGTTTCATGTGCTTTTTCCACGGCATCTGTAATATCATTAAACTTTTCCCTAGTCATCTTTATACTTTTATCTTGTCCTTTTGTTAATTGGGAAGCATTTTCCATGGATTTTATTAAGCCTTCAGTTTTATTTGTTAAATCCTTTACACCAATTTGTATTTCTTTAGTAAATTCATTAGTTTGTTCCGCTAACTTCTTTATTTCTTCTACTACCACGGTAAAACCTTGCCCATATTCTCCAGCCCTAGCGGATTCAATAGCAGCATTTAGAGCTAAAAGATTGGTTTGCTCAGTAACTTGTCCAATCATATCAACAGCATTTTTAATATCTCCAATACTTTTATTTACGTCAATTATTACGTTAAATGTTTTGTCCAAGGCTTCACTACTTTCATCGGTCCCCGTCAGTAATTCGTCCAACATGACAGAACTTTCCATTTTAAGATTCTCAATATCCTCAAGTGTTTCAACTAGAATTTTTAAATCTGAGGTACTACTTTCTATTAATTCCCCAAACTCTTTTACATTAACTGAATTCTTCTCTGTTTCCTCGACTTGTTCAGAAACTTCCTTTCCAATTTCTCCAATAGTATCTATAATTTCTTTTGTTACAATGTTTGTCTGTCGAATATTAGTAGTTAGATTCTTCGCGGAAGATATTGTTTGTTTAACTAAAAAATCTGTTTCTTCAGTGAAATCTCTAAATCTATCTATAATATTTTGGAAAGCCCTAGCAAGGTCACCAAGTTCATCTTTTTGATTCAATAAATGACTAGAAATATTATTAGTAATATCCAAACTAGCTATTCTTTCAGCCTCACTTATTATTTGAATAATAGGCTCTGTTATTTCCTTGCTAACTAAACGTATTAGAAAAGCTGCTATACAAATAGCTACAAGAAATACAACAATGAAAGTTATTTTTGCACTGTTTAAATACCCTTTAATAAAAACATTAGCTTCATCTAAAGGAATACCAATGAATAAAATACCTATAACATCTCCATTCTCGTCAATCAAAGGGTCATAAGCAGTTAAATGTGATTCTCCAAGTATATTAGCCTTGCAGATATATTGTTTTCCGTTTATTATAGCTTTGTAAGCTGAACTATCTTCCTCTAAAGCAGTTCCTACAGCATACGCATTGTCCATATTTGTAGAAATTCTTACAAAGTCATCGCCACTTTTTGAAAAAATTGTAGCAATATTTCCTAATTCTTCTTCAATTGCCTCCACCATATCTTCTTGACCCTCAATATCGTTGCCTTCTTCATCAACTAAAGTCTCATTTTTATTTTCAATTTTTCCATAGTACCTTTCCAAATATGTATTTGCAATATTAATATCACTTGCAAGTTTTTCTTTTATTAGTTTCTCCTCTAATGCTCTCATTCCTTTACTTGCTTCTCTATAACTAAAAAAAACTATAAGCAAACTTACAAATAGCATTAGAGAACAAAAATAAACTAATATTTTGTTTTTTATATTTTTCTTTGAACTTTTCATAAAATCCCCCTTTTTAAATCAAGTATTATTTTTTTATGCCTCTAATTAATTTTATATTATTTTAATGGATCATTTGCTATGTTCTAGGAAGCAGGAAGCCATCACTTCTATAAGTGGTGGTAGTTCACAAGGACATTATTCATCTTATCCTATTCTCTTTTCTGTCATTATAATACAATATATCATAAAAACACAGAAATATATACCTCATATAATAGAAGAAATGCGAAAAATCATAATTCTTTTTTCATTCATTGACAATGCCTATTTGATAAAATACAATCATATTAAGATAGAATAATTAAATGTATTAAGTCAATTCTAAATAAGAGGTGGTATTGTGGAAAAAATAAGAACCTTTATACAAAATAGTATAGAAAAATATAATTATAACGGTGTAGTCATAGGCATCAGTGGTGGAATTGACTCTGCAGTAGTAGGAAAACTTCTAGTAGATTCTCTAGGGAAGGATAGAGTCTTTGGTTTAATACTTCCAGAAAGAGATTCATCATCAGATACAGTTGATGACGCAAAACTTGTATGTGACTATTTAGAAATTGATTATAAAATAAAAAATATTACCAACATTTTAAGAAAAATAGGAGTATACTCCCTTAAGCCTCCTGCATTTCCATTCCCAAAATCCTTACAAACTAGATATTCCCAAAACATTTGGACTAATGAAGAAAATCCATTCATCCAAGATTTAGCCACTCAAGGTGACAAAATCTTTTCTGAAAGCCTTGCTTATTATAGAGCAAAACCTAGGGTCAGATCTATTGTATTATACTTCCACGCTGAGCAATTAGGCTATGCAGTAGCTGGATGTACTAATAAAACAGAGGCCTTTACAGGATTTTATACAAAATGGGGAGACGAAGTATGTGATATTGAACCTATATGTCACCTTTATAAAACAGAAGTTTTTGAACTTGCCAACAAACTAAATATCCCACAAAAAATAATTGATAAAAAGCCCAGTCCTGATATAGCTCCAGGAATTACTGATGAGTTTGCATTAGGTCTAAATCATAAGGAATTAGATAGGATATTAATTAAAATTGAAAAAAATGAGGATTTATCTAGAGAAAACGAAGAAAATGTTAAAAAAATAAAAAAGATTATGGCCTATAGAAAGTATAGAGAAGTGAAACATCTACGCCTTTAAAGTTAATGAGAAGAGGAAACCATTGTTTTTCCCCTTCTCTAATAATAATTATACTAATATTTCTTTTATGAATTTGTAAAAATTTTTATAAGATATTTTCTTGATATCTTCATTACTATATCCCCTCATAATCATCTCATTAATTAAATCCTGAGTCTTAGAAACATTTTCAAAGCCTAAAGTTGCAACAGTATCCTCTTCTACAAAATCATCAGTAGTATCATTTTTAAGAAAGTCAAAAAAATCAAATCCAAAGCATATATGATCGATCCCTATAATTTCTACCATATGATCTAAATGATCTACTAAATGCTTTAAATCCCGCTTATCCTTATCTGGATGGACGAATTCATTAAATGAATTTAACCCAACAAGACCACCCTTATGGCTAATAGCTTTAAGCTGTTCATCAGTAAGGTTTCTTTTTACATTGCAAAGTTTTCTACAATTTGAATGAGAAGCTATAAAAGGCTTAGTAGTCTTTTCATATATATCCCAAAAACTTTTATCATTAGCATGGGAAACATCAATTATTATTCCTCGTTCTTCTATTAAGCTAATTGCTTTCTCCCCTAATTTTGTTAGCCCTCTATTAGGATTCCCTCTAACTCCGGTAGCCAATGCATTTTCCTCATTCCAAGTAAGAGAAACATGCCTTACTCCAAACATATATAAGGCGTTTATTAAATCTATGTTCTTTCCAATCCCACTTAATCCCTCAACACCAATAACAACAGCTAATTTGTCTTCTTCTAATGCCTTGTTAAAATCTTCATTTTCTAAAACTATTTTTAAAATATCCTGATTTTCAATTATTTCCGTAGCAGTTGAACCTATCATCTCCATAAATCTTTTTTCTGGATTTTTGTTATAAGGTGGATCTATCCACAGAACGAATATTCCACCTATAATATTTCCTTTTCTTAATCTATTTAAATGTCTATTTTTTATAACATCTTTTTTTCCTTTACTCCTTTGTATAGTAACATCTGTCCAAATGTCACCATGACAATCAAAAATCATTTTCTATCCCCTCCTGAAGCGAAAAAAAGCGCATCTCTTTTTCTCAGTATATCATAAATAAAGTGAGAAGAAGGGATAGTCCCTTTTTCCTACTTTATTCGACTATTATAGATTTGTATTATCTGCCTTCTTTTTCATTTTTTCAATAGAATCTTTAAACTGTTGTAGACAATCTTTATAAGCTATTAATAATTCATTTAATAATTCTTTAGCTATTGTTCCAGCTGGTACTAATGGGTTAATAGTAAATGCCTGTAATGCTGCACCATAGTCACCTGTAACTGCTGCTTCTATTGTCAATTCTTCCATTGCTTTCATCAATTGAATATATCCCCTAGCTACAGTATTTAACTTTCCAAGAGCAATTGGTCTTGGCCCAGTAGCTGTCACCACACTGCTTATTTCTAATGCAACATCATATGGCAAATCTGATAATGCTCCATTATTCCTAGTGCTTACTATCATTATATCTTGCTTGTCATTATAAATAGAACCAATAGTTTCACAAGCTGCATCTGAATAATGCGCTCCACCCCGTTTTGATAATTGTTCTGGTTTTTCTTTTAAATTAGGATTGTATACAGCTCAAATAACTCCTTTTCCACCTTTTTAACAACTTTTGCCCTTGTCCCATGTTTTTTATAATCTTCTGTTGCACTTTTAAACATATCATCTTGCAGATAATAGTACTTATGATATCTACATGGTAGCATACCTAAGTGACGAATTTGTTCTTCTAAAACAAGTAATATTTTTAATTCATTATGCCAATGCATTTTAAATCCATCAATCCTATGAATTATTGCTTTTATAGGAACTCATCCTCTATCTTTGCTACTTCATAATTACACTCCATCAAATCCCTTCAAGTTTTTATTCATGTCAAAATACCCTTCCCCCGTATGTTTCTATCCTAATGGTATTATATCTAACTATCCATTTACGTTTACAATCCTATCCATAAAATGTACAATAGAAGTACAGCCCTATCATTAATCAGTTTAATTGAAGGAGTGATTTACCTATGAAGAAAAATTTTCAAAAAGTATTAATTGTTATAGTCATTATATTTTCAATTATAGTTATTTCTAAATCTAATATGCTAAACCAAGAAAAATCCCATTATAAATTTGAAAAAGCTATAGTGAAAAATATAAATGAAGAAAAGATGGAAGAAGATAATATTATTGAAGACTTATATCTTGGCTACCAACAAATAGAAATTGAAATAGTAACAGGCAAATATACAGGGGAAACTTTCAATATAAAAAATCCAATAAATAGATTATACAATATACATACAGAAATTGACGATAAAATAATAGTAAATATTGAAGAAGAAAACAATGACATTAAAAGTATATCTGTCTACAACCACCAAAAAGAACAAGTGGTATATATTCTTATAGGAGGATTTTTCATTTTATTAATACTTCTCTCTGGATGGAAAGGAGTAAAAGCAGTTCTTTCTTTAATATTTACTGGAATAATGATTATATTTTTTATGATTCCAATGTTATTTAAAGGCCACCAGCCTATACCTTTAACCATAATTACCGTAGCTATAACGACTATAGTTACATTATTATTAATAGACAAGCCTAGTAAAAAAACTTTATCGGCTATATTAGGTACAATAATAGGTGTAATAATAGCAGGTATAATTTCGTATGTTTCAAGTAATATAGCTAATATTTCTGGTCTTACATCTAATGAAGCTGAAGGATTAATATATATAGCTGAACATAGAAATGTACAAATAAGTGGATTAACATTCTCTGCCATATTGATTGCTTCCTTAGGAGCTATAATGGATGTTGCTATGTCCATTGCTTCCTCTGTTTTTGAAATAGACAAAAACAATCCTAAAATCATTTCAAAAGAATTATTTAAATCTGGTATGAATATAGGGAAGGATATTATGGGAACTATGTCTAACACATTAATCTTAGCTTTTGCAGGAAGTTCTTTAAATATAATATTATTTATGGCAGCATATGAAATGCCTTATAGACAGGTTGTAAATCTAGACTTTTTAGTTTCTGAGGTTATACAAGGGATATCAGGAAGTATTGGAATTATTTTGACTGTACCAATTACTGCATTTATATCTTCATACTTAGCAAAGAAATAATATTTATAATATAAGCTATAAAAAAAGGTGAGGATTTACCTCACCTTTTTTACTATGCTCTTTTTCTTAAAATTACTCCTGCTAATATTAATACTAAACTACCGAAATATATATTTGTCTTATTATTATGGCCTGTCTTTGGCAACTTACCTTTATCATTCTTTGGGGCTTTTGGTTTTTTAGGATCCTTTGGTTCCTTAGGTTTTTTAGGGTCTTCTGGATCTTCTGGATCTTTTGGTTCTTCTGGGTCTTCTGGGTCTTCTTTTTCTAGCTCAGCTATTTTTTCTTCTGCTACTTCTAATACTTCAATATTTGTTATTAAATCTTTTTGTTCATCTGTTAATGATTCATAAGCTATTCTTATTTTTTCTACATTATCTTTATCTTCTAATGTTAAATCTTCAAGTTCTGGCAATTTATTAATTGCATCTATTATAGTTTGTACAGCGTTTTCATTAAACCATTCTTTTATTTCATTAACTTTATCTTTTATATTATATGGTATTAAAGCTTTTTGTTCTTCTGTAAGAATTATATCATATTCATCTATGATATCCTTAGCTAATTTTATATCCTTTATTTCAAATTCATCTATATTTCCTAATTCTTCAACTCTATTACTAAATCCTAAAGATACATCTATATTCTCTTCTGTTGGCTCTGGTGTATTGTATAAGTCTACCATATAATCCCTAATTATTGATATGCCATAGTCTGGATTAGGAGCCCAAAGTCCACCTAAATCTTCAACAAAAAGTATTGTACCTGCCCATTCAGCTTCTTTAGTCTTATACCATCTTGGATGAGGTTCTCCAACTGGGTCTACTCCACAATATATACCTAAATGATTAAAATGTCCTCTTACGCCATCCTCTGGTGTAGCAAAAGTTTCATGGTCTTCTGGTCTATCTCCTATTGGATCAGCTATTTTAATTCCAGCCCAATTATTCATTTCTGGTCTAACTTGTCCAGTATATTTACCAAAATTAGTTTCTTTAGCAGATTGAGTATAGAGTATTTCTGGCCTCATACCCATTAACTCTCCATATTGCCAATATACAGGAGCAATATCTACAAATCGTTTATGGGCACCTCTTTTTACTGCCCAAGCCTGTGCTTGTCTTACACTTATTTGAGTTTCTGATATAATCGGAGTTTTCAAAGATTGAATTTTCTCTTCTACTGCTTCAAGTTTTTCTAAATATCCTTCTTCTATTTTTGCCCTTTCCTCTTCACTCATTTCATTATAAAGAGCTCTAGCTTTTTCAGCATTTACTTTATCAGTTACAACTATTGTAGTAATGTCCTCTGGATTAGGTAATATATCTACTAATTCCATAAATTCTTCATATCTTGACTTTATATCTCCTTCATCTCCAGGTCTAAACATGTCCGATTCTTTAAAAGATCTTTTAGTTACAAATGCTTGAAATCCTTTTCCTATAACTTCTTCTTTTAGACCTTCAGCATCTTCTTCTCTTTCAAATTTTCCTGCCATAGCCCAATGGTTATAAGTGTTTTTATCAAATAGCATAAAAGCATTTTCAAATCCTGCTTCTATTAAAGCAACTACTCGTTCCATAGCCTCTTCTTTAGTACTATAAACCCCTATTTGAACACAATACCATTCCTTTTCCACATGATCACTAGCCTTAGTTATATCTGAGTCATCTATTACTCTTTTTGTTATCCAAGATCCTTCATATTTTTTATGTTCTTTTACTTCATTTAATACGGGTTCTGCCTCTTCTCTAGTTTCAAATCGTCCAGCTATAGTGTAGAAAAAGTCACTATTAGGATCATCAAAAACGAAAGCATTTTCAAAACCTAAACCGTACAGTTCTATTGCTGAATTTAATGCGTTTTCCTTACTTGAAAAAGTCCCTGTTTGTACACAATGCCATTCCTTTCCTTCTACAGGTTCTTCCGAAGCTTTTTCAGCTATAGCAGGTAAACCTAGCGACAGAAACATGGTTAACGCTATAAGTAATGATACTACTCTTTTACTTTTCATTCTGTAAATCCCCCTTTTGAACTTTTGTTTTTTATTCCCTTATTATATAAGTATACCACTTCTGAAATGTTGTTTCAATTTATTTTAAGAAAATACGAAATGTTTTTTCATTCATATTATGACACTTTTCTACTATTATGTTCAAAGTACCTTTGTATAGATATTTATTTTATCATATATTATATTATTCTTATGAATTAAGTCGGCAAACAATTATATAGAGATAGGGGATAGAAAGTTTATTACCATCTATCCCCTATTAATCATATTATAATATTTTATAGATAATTATTCTTTTATTATTTCTTTCATTATTATGATTGTTTTCTCTTATTTATAACTATACCAGCCAATACTAGGGCTAAACCAATAACAATATATCCTATTTTTTTGCCTTCACCTGTTTTCGGTAATTCACCTTTATTTTCAGAACCCTTTCCTAAATCATCTTTTGGTTTTCCTGGCTTTTCTGGTTCTTTCGGATCTTTGGGATCTTTAGGGTCTTTTGGATCTTTTGGTTCTTCTGGCTCTGTTGATTTTAATTCTAAAGCCTCAATAGCATTTAATAAATCATTTTCTGCCTTATCTAATTCTTCTTGAGTTGCATTTTCATTTTCATATATAATCTTTCCCGATTTTAATGCTATTTCCAATGCCCTCCAGCTTCCTTTTGTATAGTCCTTTTTATTTAATTTTTTTGCTTTGGATATTGCTGCCGCCAACTTGGTCTTATCTATTTCTGGAACTGGTTTTTCCTTTTCTAACTCAGAAATTTTCTCTTCTGCTTCTGTTAATTTATTAATATTTCTTACTAAAGCTTTTTGTTCTTCTGTTAATTTTTCATAGGCTTCTCTTGCTACTTCTACTTTTTCTTTATCTTTTAATGTTAAATTATCAATAGAAGGTATTTTTTCTATCATCTCTTCTACTTTTTCAGCTGCCCTTTTATCTGGTTCTGTCGGATCAACTGGTTCTTCCATTTTTACAATTTCAGCTGTATTTCGTACTCTTAACCTCGGCCCTTCTGGATCCGTAGATGCTAAACCAATAGCGGTTATTGTATCTCCTATTTTAATGTCTGGATTCCATTTTCCTAGACTTTCTTCATTACCAGATCCATCACCTATATATCCATTTACATATACCCTGGCTACTCCTGAATCATCTTCAATATATAGGCTATTCCTCAATTCATCTATTTCTTTTACCTTTCCTTTTACTTTCACAAGTAATCCTTCATTTTCTTTTAACATACTATCCTTTGCGGTCATTTCTATTGGTTCTATTTCTTTAATTTCATCACCTATAACTATTAAATCCTCAGCTTCATTTCTTATTTGAAGTTGATAATCCCCTTCATATTCTCCTGCTGTACCTATGATTCTAACTTTAGTACCTAAAGGTAACTTAGTTTGGGATACACCAAATATAGTCATTCCACCAGTTTCATCTTGTACATAAATTACTTCAAAGAAGGCATTATTTAAATTATGTTCTTTTGAATAAGCCTCTGACATAGCAGTAACCCTACCTTCTATAGCAAAAGTTTCTCCAAAATTTTCTGGCATACCATCCCTTACTTCTTTTATAGTTTTAACTTCTACTTCTCTTTCAGGTTTTAACCAATCTAAGATATTACTGGTTATTTCAATATTTGAATACCTATTATCCCCTGCCATTTCAAAGTCTGAGAAAAATGTTGAACCTGAAACTATTACCTTACCTCCACTTGGTAGCTCCTCTGCAGAAAGAACATGGACATTTCCTTCATCTATAGGAATAAATCCTGCTGGAGTATTGCCTGCATTTTCATTTTTAGTCGTAGAATGGCCTTTTACTAGAAAATCTACATTTTCATCTTTTCCATTTTCCTTAAGCAATACTGAACATCCACTATAGAAACTATATTCATCACCTTCACCAAGATTAGGTGTTAAGTTATATTTATCTGAAGTATAGTTTTCAAAATATAGTCTATATTGTTGCCCACCATTCTTTTCATAATCTACTACTTGGTCAGAGTTAAATATTACATTTGAGCCTATAGCATTTAATACTTTATTACCTTGAATAGAGTTTTGATAATCTCCTGTTCCATCCCCATAATTGGCTCTTGAAGTAATTATTAAGGAACCACCTCTATCAGTAAACCTTTTAATTGCCTCTATTTCTTCATCACTAAGTTTAGACCTTTTAACCTCTCCTTTATCCCTTGGTTGAGGTGATGTTATTACTAATACATCCATATCTTCTAAAGATTCATCTTTTAATGGTTCATGATTTTCTACCATAACCATTTTCTTATCCTTAAGCATTTCCCTAAAGTTATTAATCATACCTTCATAGTCCCCACTTACGTATTGATTACTATGAGCATAATCTACCATAACTTTTACAGCTGAACCTTTAGGAACTACCTCCACTCTCTTACTAGTTGTAAAGGCTTTATCTATACCAGGTATTGTAGCAACTGCATACAAATTGTACTCTCCAGAATCTTCTGGTTTCCAATTCATTGTTGCCTTTGCCGTACTACCTTGGCCAATATTTTTAACTATGTCTTCACCAATTTTATTTTCATCAGAAATATTACCTACATAAAATTCTACTTTTGCTTCACTGAGAATAGATTCGTCATTATTATATACAACAGCATCTAAATCAATAGAATTTCCTAATTCAAAATAATCACTAGAAACATCTAGTCCAGATAAACCTACTGGCAATACTTCTCCAACCCATACTGGTGCTGTAACTGATATATCTTTATTAGCCTGAACAACTCTTACATAATAATAATCATATATTGGTTCTAATTCAAAATTCCAATCTACTTTATGTTCATCGAAATCTTTTGACGCAGATACTACCCCACCATTAGAAATAAGTTCTACTCTTTTAATTTTTTGCTCTTCATCATCCGTATCTGGCTCATTAATATTTATAGATATATCTAATTTCTCTGGACTATTAAGTATTGAACCCATTAATTGTCCATTTACTTTATACATTATTTCCAAATTTTTATTTTCTGTAGCATATACTCTCATATCTCTGATACCATCATAAATACTATCTCTATTTAATTCATCGGTAAGTATTACATCTCTTGCATCATTGGATGTTACCCAGTTGCCTTTATGGTTATCTTGGTTATTTGATGGAGCCAAATGCCATCCCTTATCTAAAGCTCTTGTATAATATTCATAACTTGGAAAATACCCACTACCTCTAATAGGGCCTTCTCCATTACCTACTTCTATTAATTGAACAACATCGTCTGCCCCTTCACTATAATAACCAAAGTCTGCAAAATCTCCAAAGGTTGTACCAGGATGATTTAATTGGTTGATAGATTCTGGGTGCTGGGCTATTTTATCATAATAAGCCTTCAGATCCATATCTCTATTAGTTCTAGATGCAAACCATGGTGTATTGAAAGTATTTATATGACCCCATCCACCAGTGGAACCACTCCAAGTCATTTCATAACCAGCTAAAGCTACATATTCCCCATCTTCATTATATGCATCAGCTTTTTCATGAAGTAACTTCCATTTTTCACTTGTAGATTCGGATATATCTGTAATATTTTCATTATCTAATTCATTATCGAACCAGTTTGAATGGTCTGTTACTGCAAAGAAATCAGCCTTTCCTTTATCTCTTGCATAAGTATAAGCATCATCTGGTGTACCCGTACCATCGGAAACATTTGTATGGGAATGTAACTGTCCAAAGTAATGATTGTACTCTGCTTCACCTATAGAAAAATTCCAGGCTTTAGTTTCTTCATTTCCTTTTGTATCACGTACAAGAACTGTAACACTATGGTTATATAGTTTTAAATCTTCTTCTGGAATATAAGTAACACTTTCTTCTGTAACAGTAGCCTTATCTGTTACATCTACTCCATCAACAAAAATTTGAACAGAATCAGTATCTATTCCTGATGGGTCTTCATATTCTGCTTTTATTACTGGTTTTGTATCAGATTCATCAAGGACTGCCCCTTCTTCTGGTTCTACTTTTGTTATAGTTGGTGGTAAAATATCTTCATCAGTTATTTCTACAAAATATGGGTTTTCCCTATTTTCTGGGGCTGTTGCTTCATTAGTTCCATCTGTAGCCCATATAAAGTATTCTAATCCAGCCATATTTAGTTCTGCCTTTTGTATAACCGTAACATACTCCTTATTAACTAAGGACATTTCTTTCTCTTTATACTCTGTTTCACCTTTAGTTCTATAAAATAACCTAACGTCCTTCACTTCTCTATCATCTGTAACTTTAGCTTTTATTTCTAAATCTTTATATATATTCGCATTACTTATTGGCTCATGCTCTATAACTGGTGCTTCTATATCTGGCCCTAATTCGGTTTTAGTTACATCTTCTGGGTTTTGTACACGTAATTGATAGTTTTCATTGTGTATTGAACCAAATCCTATGATATCTACTAAATCCCCTTCTCCTATACCTGTTAATTCTGGCATTCTAAATATAATTAAAGTATCTCCTGATAAATTCTCTATTATAGTATTAAATTCATAATTAATTTCTTTTAAATAAACTTTTTCAACTTTAACTCTTTGACATTCATAATTACCAGTTTTAATATCAGAGAAGGTAACTAACTTTGGTTCTGGCAATTCATTATCACTGCTTACAACCTCTACATCATTATGGTCTTGAGGGACTACTTCTAATAATCCAGCATATTCATCTATCTTCCCTGATACAATAACTTCATCCCCAATTTTTAACCCTAAGTCTTCTCCATTCTTATATATATCTATAGCAGCAGTTTCATCTTGTATGAAATAATTATTGTTAGAATCAATGAAGGTCACTATTCCTTTAACTTTTGCAAAGTCACCTTTGTTAAGTTTTCTTGCTTCCGCTATAGTCATAAGTTCAGCTATATTGTACACAAATATGCCTATATCACTATTTTCCATTCCCTCTTTTACTGCTATTGCCTTAATAGTTGTATTTTCGTTTATAATTATTGGTTCAACGTATTTACTGCTTTCTACAGTCGGCTCACTGCCGTCTATTGTATAATATATAGTTGCACCTTTAGTTTCCGTTTCTAATATAACTTCAGTTCCTTTATCTACTGTACCTTCCTTAGGTCGTGCTATTACATTGGATACTTTATTTATTGGCTCTTCAACTTCATCTTCATCAGATACTAACAGAGCATCGTCTACTTGTATGTAACCTTTTTCTTCATCTGCATTTCTTACGGAAAATATTACTTCTACATCATCTACATCTTTATCATAACTAAATGTATAAGTAATCTCCTGCCATTCATCAGTGTCTAGTATTGTATAATCTGTATACTGCGAATAGCCTCCGTCTCTAAAGAAAGCATTTCTTATTTCCCCTTTTCCTTTAACCCAATATGTCAATGTATATTCTACGTCTTTCTTAATAGATATAGGCTTAGAAGTAAACCTTTTGTGGCTAGAACCTGTTTCAGCTAATTGAACTGCATAATCTCCATCTTTAGCTCCAGTATTAGTTTTATTTACTTTTGATTTAGCAATATTTGATTTTGCCCCAAACCAACCTACTGGTAAACCATTTTCCCATTCTTCAAAGTCGCCATTTTCTAATAAGTTTTTCTTTTCCGTACTACCATCATAAGACGTCCATGTAATGTTATCTACTGTTATTTGAGCATTTCTACTTCCACCAGAAGCATGTCTAATTTCTAGCTT
The DNA here is from genome assembly GCA_035301805.1 of Tissierellales bacterium. Classification (NCBI taxonomy): domain Bacteria; kingdom Bacillati; phylum Bacillota; class Tissierellia; order Tissierellales; species Tissierellales bacterium. The sequence goes on along the minus strand of DATGTQ010000066.1, from coordinate 791 downwards.
AAATTTCCCCTCTATATTTATATCTTTTACTTTAAAGTTTTGAACCCCATTGTTATTATTATCTAAAGTATATGTTCCCTTTGATTCATCGTTTATAAATAATTCTACGGTTCGTTCTTGATTGTTAGTGAAAGCCTTTTTAAGGTCTACAGAAAAATCTTTTATTCCATTTTCGATTTCTGCATATATAGTAGAGTTATTTCCTGATCTTCTTAACATTATCCCTTTACCATCTATTGAATAATCGTCGCTTTGATCAATTAAACCTTCCCTAGCATGTACGTAATGCCACTCAATATCATTATCACCTATGAAACTTCCATCTAGATATTGTCCAGCATTTTCTGAAGTGTAATTAGTAAAAGTTTCTACAAATGTTTCCTCTTCTGCCTTTGCTATACTCGGTAAACCTATTGTAAATACACTACTTAATGCTAAGACTAAAGCTAATAATCCACTTAACCTTTTAGTATACTCGTGTCTCAAAAAAATCCCCCCTTGTAAAATTTCTTTACTTTGAAACTCTGTGAATTTTCTGAATATTAAAGGCCTAATAACGATTTCCTACTTATTTCTACTATATAACAAAACCTCCTTTCACAATATTTCACCAACTGTATACGTATATCATACCATACTTATTAAATAGATTATAAATCTTAATTACTTTTTAAGACTTTTCATAATTTAAAGGACATTAAAACCTTATACATTTGTGGACTTCTTACAAAGTGACTTTCTAAATATATTTAAAGTATAACAAAGCAGAGAAATCTCTGCCCTGCTAATTA
>DATGTQ010000065.1 GCA_035301805.1 Tissierellales bacterium | reverse complement strand
ACTTTAGTTACTGCACAAGCTGCTGTTGGTGGACCATCAGGGGCTATGGCATTGCCTATAGCAGCACAGTGGCCGGCTTTAGCAGTAACAGGTATAGTTTGTGGATTAGTGGGATATGCCATAGGTAATTATTTAGGTATTGGAGCCGCATATTTAGTATTTAAGATAATATCTTAGACTAAGGCCTTCAGTTAATAAGATAGTTAAAAATAGTGAATAAAGCAAGGTACAGGGAAAAACTTAGGGAGAAGGAAGCCATTTAAAAGTGGCTTTCCTTTTTTGGCTTAAGAATGTCACCTGGTAAGCGGGTGATTCAAAAAGGCTTCTAGTGTTGAACAGAAAAAACCTCCATTAATATAATAAGTTTAGGTCTAGCCAACCAAACTTAAATCAAAGGAGGCTATCTATGTCGATAATAGTTATCATATACGAAATGGAATTGTAAATGAAATGAGAAAAAAGGATTGTTCCTTTCTTTCACTTTGTCTCCTATGTATATAAGGGAATAAACTTTAGAAATTGAAGCTTTATTCCTTTGATTAATTTTATGTAAAAAATGTTTTAATAAATAAAAAAATTGGTATAGTATCTTAATGGATAATAATATATAATGAAGTCAAATATTTTAGAAAGGAAAATTACTATGAAATTAACTAAGGATCCTAAGGATGTATTAAGAAAGATAATGTTTATAATATTAGGGAACTTTTTGTGTTCTATGGCTTTTAATGTATTTTTTATTCCTAACAAACTTCTAAGTGGTGGTGTTGGAGGTATAGGGATACTAATTCAATTCTTAACAGGGCTCCCCGCAGGTATATCAGTTTTTATAATAAATATTCCTATATTTATTATAGGCACTAAAATGATAGATAGGGAATTTGCCACATATGGATTTATATCTATGTTTATACTTTCTTCTTTATTGACTATAACTAGGGGTTTTGGAAAATATTTGGTAGTAGATGATATATTATTAGCTGCAATTTTCGGTGGAGTGCTTAATGGGATTGGAATGGGGCTAATGTTTAGAAATAGAGTATCTCAAGGTGGTTTTGATATAGTGGCAGCCGTTCTTAGGAGAAAATACAATATGAATATTGGTACTGCACTAATGGGGGTAAATAGTATAGTTATTTCTTTTTCATCCTTACTATTTGGTTATAAATCTGCTATGTATACTTTAATATCTATGTATATAGGATATCATGTATTAGACAAAGTACAAGTAGGCCTTAATGTAAAGAAAAATGTTTTTATAATATCTGATAAGTCAAAAGAATTAGCTGAAACAATAATTCATAGGTTAAATAGGGGTGTTACTCTTTTAGAGGGGATAGGAGCCTATACAAATAAGGATAAAAAAGTGATATATTGTATAGTAACTTCTAGAGAAATTGCAAAACTAGAGGAAATAGTTGATGAAATAGACCCTAATGCTTTTTTAACCATAAATGAAGTGGTAGAGGTAAAGGGTAGAGGTTTTAAAAATATTGGTATATAATAAAAATATAAATATGATATAATAAAAATATATAGAATCTAATTTGCCTTATTATATAAAATAGATTAGGGGCTGATTTCTATGAGAGAAAAAGAAATTAGATGGCGTCAAAGATTTGAAAACTTTGATAAGGCTTATGAACAGTTTTATTCTGCAATTTCAGATTTTGATAATCTTAATGATCTTGAAAAAGAAGGATTAATTCAAAGATTTGAGTATACTTTCGAATTAGCTTGGAAGACATTAAAGGATTATTTAGAATCACAGGAAGTAGTAGCAAAATTTCCAAGGGAAGTAATAAAAGAAGCTTTTCACTATGAAATAATTGAAGATGGTGAGATATGGATGGATATGTTAGAAAAACGAAATATTCTAGCGCATACTTATGATGAAAAACGCTTTAATTTCGCAATTAGGAAAATAAAGAAAGAATATTATGAAGCTATAGTACAAGTGCATAATTATTTAGGAGAGAGAGTATGAGCTATGGTATATCAAAAAGGAGTATGGAATTAATTATTAATGCTTTTATGAAACAAAGGGAGATTGATAGGGCATCTATCTTTGGTAGCCGTAGCATGGGAAATTATAAAAGTGGTTCTGATGTAGATATAGCCATATATGGAACTAATATTAGTATAGAAATAGTTAATAAAATAAATATAGAGTTAAATGAGAAGCTACCTTTGCCTTATTATTTTGACATTGTGCATTATGATTCTTTAGAACATGCTGGATTGAAAAAGCATATAGATGAATTTGGAAAAGTATTTTATAGTTCAATGGATAAGACATAACTGAAACATAGTGTTATTAATAGCGAATAGATAACATGGATGTTATCTATTCGCTATATTTTATATCTTAAAAAGCCCAATTTCCGTTTTCAAATATTTGAATCTTTTCTCCATCTTTAGTTTCTCCTACTATATTTAAATCCTCTGAACCCACCATAAAATCTACATGGGTTAAAGAATCATTCACTCCTGCTTTTTCTAATTCTTTATCTGTCATTTTTTCTCCACCTTTAATATTAGTAGGATAAGCCTTTCCAAAGGCGAAGTGACAAGAGGCATTTTCATCAAATAAGGTGTTTAAAAATAATATATTAGAGTTAGAAATTGGAGAATCGTAAGGAACTAAGGCTACTTCTCCTAAATATTTAGCTCCTTCATCTAAAACAAGTAAATCTTTTAAAACTTCATAACCTTCTTCAGCCTCAAAGTTTTCAACCTTTCCGTTTACAAACTCAAGTTTAAAATTATCTATTAAATTCCCACCATAATTCAATGGTTTAGTACTATATACTACCCCATTGACACCAGTTTTTAATGGCATAGTAAAGACTTCCTCCGTTGGCATGTTAGCAACGAAAAATACATCTTTAGTATTTTTTCCACCACCGCCAGCCCAGATATGCCCTTCTGGTAACTCTACCTCTAAATCTGTGCCATTAGAGGCTTTATAATGCAGTTTTTTAAAGCTTTTCTCGTTTAAATAATTAACTTTTTCTTCTAGGTTCTTAAGATGCTCTTCCCAAGCTCTAAATGGATCTTCTAAATTCATACGAGTAGCCATGAATATAGCATCCCATAGTTTTGACATTGCTTCTTCTTCTGAAATATTAGGGAAGACCCTCTTTGCCCATCCTTCAGTAGGTATAGATACTACACACCAAGCGTTTTCATCATTCATAGTATATTTTGTGAAGGTTTTTAAGGCTGTGGAAGAAGATTTATTATATGCTGCAATCTTTTTAGTATCAACATCCTTAAGTAATTCTGGGTCCTGGGAGTAGATAGATAAAAATCCTGCTCCATCTTCAGCATATTCTTCTAATCCATCAGCAAACCATTTAGGAAAGTTTTCAAAAACATCCATAGGTGCATTTTCATATTTCATTTTAGAAAGTACATCATCATTCCAATTAACATGGACTTCTTTAGCACCAGCTTTATAAGCATGCTTAGCCACTAATCGAACGAACTCAGCACCTTCAATAGGAGAACTAATAACTAAAGGCTGACCTTCTTGCAAGTTAATACCTACATCTACACATAATCTTGCATATTCGTCTAACATATTATCAAATTTTCTCATACCATCCCTCCAATTAGCATTTACATATAGTTTATAGTAAATAGAATAGGATGTAAATATGATAAAAGATAGAATTTTGTCTTGTTTATTGGTATAATATAGGTAATAATAAAGATTAATTTCTAAAAAGGGTGGTTAGGTGATTACAAAAGAAATGCAGATATTGTATATTGTAGAAAAGTATCCTGAAACGGAAGAAGTTTTTAGATTCTACGATGATATAGCAGGAAAATGTACTATGTGTCATAATTTATTTGATTCCTTAGAGAATTTTGCATTAGAATATGAGATTGATTTAGATGATTTAATATTGAAACTTAATAAAAAGATACCATAGGTTTCATAGTTCTATGGTATCCTTCTATTAAGTCTTATAAATTAATTATAATTAATTTATAATAATAATTAATAAAGCTATTAAAATAGGTATAGCTATTGCAGAGAAACCAATTGCTAAACTTTGTTTCTCTTTTGGTGTTAATACGTAACTAGCTTCATAGAAGCCATCTATTTTTTTTCTTTTTACAATTTTTTTTACTGCATTAACAAATAACAAAACTAGCAACTCCTTCACATAACGTAATAGTATATAATTATCAAACAATTTTATTATATACCAATTTTAGTATATAATGAGATTATTAATTAAAATAGGATAGAATCCCTATATTTATAAACAGTATTAAGGAGGATAAATATGGAAGAAATAAGCATTAAAGAATTATTCTTAATTCTAGGAAATAGAAAAAGACTTATATTATTAGTAACTCTAATATCTATTATAACCAGTGGAATAGTAAGTTATTTTATACTAACTCCCCAATATGAAACATTTGCAACACTTATGGTAGGAAAGCCTAAGGATTATGGTGGAGATAATCAATTAGAATATAATGATTTATTATTGAATCAAAAGCTTGTAGGTACTTATGGACAAATAGTAAAAAGTAGATTAGTTGCTGATAAGGTTATTAATCAAATGGGATTAGACTTAACTTTTGAAGAATTTGGACAAAAGGTAAATGTAAACCTTGTCCAAGATACGGAGATTATAAAAATTGAAGTAACAGATGAAAAACCTCAAGTGGCAGCAGCTATTGCAAATATAACTTCTGAA
>DATGTQ010000064.1 GCA_035301805.1 Tissierellales bacterium | reverse complement strand
GTACTAATTTCTTTATATGCCCAATATAAGGTAAGTTCTTCATTTAATAAGTATTTAAAGGTACCAAGTTTTTCCGGTTATACTGGAAGTGAAGTAGGAAGGATGATTTTGGACAGAAATGGACTCCACCATGTAAGTATTGAACCTGTTAGTGGAAATTTAACTGACCATTATGATCCTCGAACTGAAGTTATTAGGTTATCAGAAAATGTATATAATGGTAATTCTGTAGCGGCAGTAAGTGTAGCAGCCCATGAGGCTGGTCATGCTATACAGCATGGAGAAGGGTATTTTCCTTTATTGCTAAGAAATAATATTGCGCCAATAGCTAGTATAGGGTCTAGATTTGTTTGGGTTCTCGTCTTGTTAGGATTTTTAATACACCCAAAATTAATAGATGTAGCAATTATGTTTTACTTGGCAGTAGTATTATTTCAATTAATTACACTACCTGTAGAGTATAATGCTAGCAATAGAGCTTTAGCCCAATTGGAGACTGGCATCATTCCTAGTGATGAAATAAGTTCTTCTAAAAAGGTATTAGACGCAGCTGCTCTTACCTATGTAGCCGCAACATTAGCTGCTTTAGGGCAATTATTAAGGTTAATGAGTTTATCTAGTAGAAGAGACTAAAAGGTGTTCTACCTTTTAGTCTCTTAACTATATAATAAGAAAAATATTAAGATAAAATAGGGAAAATATATAAAATCTTTCCTTCTGTGATATAATAATAAAACAAGAATTGCTAGGAGTGGTATTTTGGGAAAGATAGATTTAAAGTCTATGACATTAGAGGAAATGAAAATTTTCTTTAAGAATATGGGAGAAAAAGAATATAGGGCTGATCAAACTTTTGGTTTTATACATAAGAACATGTGTAATTCTATAAGAAATATTACTGTATTGCCCAATGGACTAAAGGACAAGCTGGAAGAAGAATATACTATTAGTAATATTAATATTATAAAACGATATGATTCTAAAATAGATAATACAAAAAAGTACTTGCTTCTTTTAGAAGATAATAATATTATTGAGAGTGTAGCTATGGAATATAAACATGGACTTTCTTTATGTGTTTCTACCCAAGTTGGTTGTAGAATGGGTTGTAATTTTTGCGCATCTACTAAAGAAGGTTTGGTTAGAGATTTAACTTCGGGAGAAATATTAAATCAGGTATATGCTACCCAATTAGATTTAAATACTCAAGTAAATAATATAGTACTTATGGGTAGTGGTGAACCTTTAGATAATTATGATAATGTAATAAAATTTTTAAATATTCTCCATGATGAGAAAGGTAGAAATTTAAGTTATAGAAATATGACTTTGTCAACTTGTGGCATAGTGCCTAAAGTATATAATTTAGCAGATGAGGATATTCCCATAACATTATCTATTTCACTACATTCTCCTTTTGATGAAATTAGAAAAAATATAATGCCAATAGGTAAGAAATACTCTATAATGGATATAATCAAAGCATGTGATTACTATGTTAATAAAACAAATAGAAGAATAACTTTTGAATATACTCTTATTGAGGGAACTAATGACAGGAAAGAAGATTTAGAAGAACTTATAAGATTATTAAAGGATAAATTATGTCATATTAACTTAATACCTTTAAATCCTATAAAGGAGTTTGATAAAAATAGTTCAAAAATTACTAATGTAGAAAATTTTAAAGAAGAATTGAATAAACATGGTATATCAACAACTATAAGAAGGGAAATGGGCTCTGACATAAATGCAGCCTGTGGCCAACTAAGAAGGAGTTATATTCAAAAGAACCATAAAAGGAACATCAATAGTTTGTGAGGTGATAATATGCATATAGGTTCAAGTACTGATATAGGGAAACATAGAGAAATAAATCAAGATTCATATTTCGTATCAGAAGAACAAGAATTACCTTTATTTATAATAGCTGATGGTATGGGTGGACATAAAGCTGGAGAAGTTGCAAGTAAAATGGCTATTGATATAATAAAAGAAATGATTCTAGAAAATGCTGAGGATATAAAATTAGAAGAAAATATAATAGCTGAAATTATTAGAGAAGCAATAAAGAGTGCAAATGTAAAAGTTTATGAAGTATCTAAGGAAAAAGAAGAATTTTCAGGAATGGGTACTACTATTACTATGACATACATATTGGATAATAAAGCTTTTATAGGGCAAGTTGGTGATAGTAGAGCATATTTACTCAGAGATAATGAATTGATTCAATTAACAAAAGATCATTCTCTTGTGGCTGAATTATTAAGAAATGGGAGCATAACTGAAGAAGAAGCTGAATGTCATCCTCAAAGAAACTTAATAACTAGGGCAGTTGGCACTGATGAGGGAATTGATATTGATATAGTAACTGAAAAGTTATATGAAGGGGATTTGATTTTGTTATGCACAGATGGCCTTACTAATATGGTAGATGATAATGTAATAAAGGAAGTTCTTTTAAAAAGAAAGGATATACAAACAGCCTGTGATGAGCTAGTGAATTTAGCAAATAATAATGGTGGCTATGACAACATTACAGTTGTGGCTGTTAAAATTGTATGATTTGAGGTGAAGTTATGATAGGTAAAGTATTGGGTGGAAGATATGAGATAAAAGAAAAAGTCGGTGGTGGTGGAATGGGTATAGTCTACAAAGCAAGATGTAGACTATTAAACCGATTTGTGGCAGTAAAAGTTCTTAGAGAAGAGTTTGTATCTGATGAACAATTTATTAAAAATTTTAGAAAAGAATCTCAAGCTGCAGCTAGCTTATCCCATCCTAATATTGTAGGAATTTATGATGTTGGAGTGGAAAAAGGAGAAGAACATGATATTCATTATATTGTAATGGAATATGTAGATGGTAAAACTTTAAGTGAAGTTATAAAGGAAAAAGGTAGATTATCACCTAAAGAAACTATTGATTATTCATTACAAATTGCTGAAGCATTAGAGCATGCTCATAAGAATCAAATTATTCATAGAGACATTAAACCTCATAATATAATGGTAACTAAAGATGGACGTATTAAGGTAACAGATTTTGGAATTGCTAGAGCGGCAACTTCTTCAACATTGACTGCAACATCAAGTGTTGTTGGATCTGCTCATTATTTTTCACCTGAGCAAGCTAGAGGAGGTTTTACTGACGAAAAATCTGATATATATTCCTTAGGTATTGTAATGTACGAAATGATAACAGGCTCTGTTCCTTTTAATGGGGATAGCCCAATATCAATTGCATTGAAACATGTTCAAGAGGAAGTTACTCCACCAAGTGAAATAAATAGTGATGTACCCCAGGGTATAGAGGCTATTATTAATAAATGTTTAAGAAAGAATTCAGTTGAAAGATATAAGGATGCTAGAGAGCTTATAGCTGATTTAAATAAAGTAAAATATTCAGATGGAAAAGAAGTAGTTGTTGATGATATAAGTGAATCTCTAACACAAATAATTCCAGCTATAACTGATGATGATCTAAAAGGCGTAGAAGGGAAAACAGATAGGGAAAAAAAGGATAAGGAAGAAGGAAAAGAAAAAATAAAGGATAAAGACAAAGATGAACCAAAGAAAAATAAAGGGAATAAAAAATATGTTTTATTAGGAGTTTTACTTGCTTTTCTACTAGCTACTGGAATGTTTATAGGAGTAACTAGGGCAAGGGATTTATTTGCAAAGGAAGTTGAAGTACCGGATTTAGTAGGCCGTAATGAAGATGAAGCTAAGAAACTAGCGGAAGATTTAGGGTTAGTATTTAAGGTAAAAGAAAGTAAATATAGTTCAGAATTTAGTGAGGGATATATTATTTCTCAAAGTGAAAAACCTGGTAAATTATTAAAAGAAGGTTATCCTATAGAAGTTGTAGTTAGTAAGGGTAAAAAACTTATAGAGGTACCTGATTTAAAAAATAGAAATGTAGATGAAATAAAGGATATTTTAAAAGATGCAGGACTTAAAGATGGTTCTATAGATTATAGATATAGCGATAGTGTTCCAGCAAATATAGTTATGGAACAGGATCCTAATCCTTATACTGAAGTTCCTGAAGATACTGTGGTAAATGTTATAGTAAGTAAGGGACCAGAAAGGGTAACAGTTACAATGCCTAATTTAATAGGGCAAAATATAAAGGATGCAAAGAACGCAATAATTGCAGCTGGTTTAGCTGTTGGGGAAGTAATCCCTAAGGAAAGTAAGCAATATTCAAAAGATATTGTAATATGGCAAAATTATCAAGCAGGAGGCCAAGTAAATAAAAATACTGTAGTTACATTACATGTAAGTAGCGGACCACCTAAAGAAAAGCCAAAGGAAGAAAAAATTAGTGTTCCAGGAGTTATTGGTCAAAGTGAAAAAGATGCAAAGAATGCAATAGTTGCATCTGGTCTATCGGCTAATGTGAAATATGAGTATAGTGATCAACCAAAAGGAATTGTAATAAAACAAAATCCATCAGCAGGAAATAAGGTTAAGAAAAACACTACAGTAACTTTAATTGTAAGTAAAGGGCCGAAGTCGGAGGAACCTGAACCAAGTGAGCCAGGAGAGCCAGAAGAGCCAGGAGAACCAGGAGAGGAAGACTAATTACAAAATATAACAATTGAATTTTAAAAATATGGGGAGGTATGTGATGCTTGAAGGTATAATAATAAAAGGTATCGGTGGCTTTTATTATGTAAAAACTGATGAAGGAATTTATGAATCTAGGGCTAGGGGAGTTTTTAGAGAAGAAAAAATAACTCCCTTAATAGGAGATAGAGTTAAAATCAGAATTAATCCAGAGGATAATACTGGTTATATCGAAGAAATAAAAAACAGGGAGTCTCAATTATTGAGGCCTCCTGTTGCTAATGTAAAACAGGCTATTGTAGTTATGAGTGTTAAGAAACCTAATATTAATTATTGGCTTTTAGATAGATTCTTACTTTCTATTGAGCATGAAAAATTAAATGCCGTTATATGCATCAATAAAACTGATTTAATAACAGATAGTGAAAAGAAGGAAATAAAAAAGATTTATGAAAAAATAGGTTATAAAGTTATTTTTACTAGTACTGTAGATAATGCAGGAATTGATGAATTAAAAGATGTCTTAAAAGATGAAGTGACTGTTTTAGCAGGTCCTTCAGGTGTGGGAAAATCCTCCTTATTAAATGTTATACAACCAGATTTAAAATTAGAAACTGGAGGAATTAGTAATAAAACTAAAAGGGGAAAACATACTACAAGACATGTAGAATTACTAGAACTTGATATGGGAGGTTATGTACTAGATACTCCTGGTTTTAGTGCACTAGATTTAAGCTTTATAAATAAAAAAGAAGAATTAAGAAATTATTTTAAGGAAATGAAAGATGTCAATTATTTATGTCGATTTGATAGTTGCTTACATGAAAAAGAGCCTGATTGTGAAATAAAGAACAGGCTAGGAACAGGAGTAATAAGTAATAGTCGTTATAAAAATTATTTAAAATTTCTAAATGAAATAGAAAATATAAGGAGGTATTAATGTGGCAAAAATTTCTCCCTCAATTTTGTCTTCTAATTTTAGTAAGCTAGATAGTGAAATAAAGAAAATCGAAAAAGGTGGGGCGGACTTAGTTCATCTAGATGTAATGGATGGTATATTTGTTCCTAATATTACTTTTGGTGCTCCTATAGTAAAAGAAATAAGGAAAACTACTTCACTACCTTTTGATGTGCATTTAATGGTAGATAGACCAGAAAGGTTTATTGAAGATTTCGTTAAGGCGGGAGCTAATATTATAACTGTTCATGAAGAGGCATCTATACACCTTCATAGAACTATTCAAGAAATTAAAGGCTTTGGAGTTAAGGCTGGGGTTGCTATTAATCCATCTACCCCTTTAAATGCGATAGAATATATTTTAGATGATGTAGATATGATTCTTATAATGACAGTAAACCCAGGTTTTGGAGGACAGGCTTTCATACCAAGTATGGAAAAGAAAATTAAAGAATTAAGAAAAATAATTAATGATAGAGAACTAGATGTTGAAATTGAAGTAGATGGTGGAATTAAATTAGAAAATGCAAAAGAAATAATAGACTTTGGTGTAGATATATTAGTAGTTGGTTCTGCAATATTTAATGAGGAAGATATAATAGAAAACACAAAAGCCTTTAAAGCTTTATAAATAAGTGAGCCAATAGGGACGGTCCCTATTGACTCACTTGTATTATATATGCTATACTGTAATTACAATATAATAGTTTTTCACTAGGGGAGCTTTTTAGCTGAGAGGGAATAGTTATTCCGACCCTTTAAAACCTGAACTAGGTAATGCTAGCGTAGGAAAGTGTTGTTGTTAAATGGAGAATAAAGCCCATAATCTTTTCAGGTTATGGGCTATTTATATTCTTAAGGAGGATGATAAAAAATGAATAATAAAAAGTGGAGCGTTAATATGCTGGCTGAGGGGGGAGTTATGATTGCATTATCGGTTTTATTAAGCTATATAATAGTATATCAAGCTCCCCACGGAGGATCTGTTACAGCAGGAAGTATGATTCCAATCATGTTTTTTGCTATGAGATGGGGAGTTGGGCCAGGGGTATTTGTTGGTGCTATATATGGAGTATTACATTTTATTTTAAAACCTTATTTTTACCACCCAGTACAATTCTTATTAGATTATCCTATTGCTTATGGTTTTTTGGGTATGGCTGGAATAGCTACTATAAAGAAAACCAAAGATATGGATGGAAAGGATTATTTTAAAGTAGTTTTTGCAGTGCTGTTAGCTATTTTTGGAAGAATGGTTTCTCATTTATTATCTGGAATAATATTCTTTGCTGAATATGCAGGAGACCAAAATCCTTGGATTTATTCTATTATATATAATGGGCAATATTTATTACCAGAATTCATTATTTCATCAATTATTTTGGTGCTTTTGTGGAAACCTCTAAGTAGAATTGAAAAGTAAAGTAAAGGGATGAATCTATGATAGGACTTATTATAGGAAGTGGAGAAATAAAAAATTATAATGTATTAATAGATTTAGCTAAAACAGCGGATTATGTAATTTGTGCGGATGGAGGAGCAAATCATTTAATTAATATTGGTATTAATCCAGATTTAGTAGTTGGTGATTTGGATTCTATTGACGAGAATACATTAAAAAACTTAAAGGAAACTAATGTAGAAATAAATAAATTTCCTAAGGAAAAAGATTATACAGATACAGAATTAGCAATTAAATATTTAATGGATAAAAAGGTTGATAAGATAATACTTGTAGGTGTAACTGGAAGTAGATTTGACCATACTTTAGCTAATATATTCTTGCTAAGAAGATTATTAGAGAAAGGAATTGAAGGCCAAATACTTAGCCATAAAAATACAATATATATTACAGATAAAAAATTTGTTTTGGAAAAGGAAGAGGGTTATTTTGTTTCTATTATTCCTTTAAATGATGAGGGTGCAGTAGTCACTTTGAAAGGTTTTAAATATGAAACAGATAAAGAGGAATTTTCTTTTTCTTCTACCTATGGTATAAGTAACAAAATAATAGAAAAAAGAGGTATTATAGAGATTCATAAAGGGACTTGTTTAGTTATTGTGTCAAAAGATTAAAAGCCTATATTAGGCTTTTTTCTTTTTTTGAAACTTTCCAGTATTAAATCCATAGTTTTTTAGGTAGTAGACTTTATATATTTTTGTAACTATTAAATAATTTATGAATAATATATATTAAGATTGAATATAATTAGAGGTGGTATCAAATGAAAAAGATATACCTTCAATATAAAACTAAAAAAATTTTAGGAGGACTTTCTATACTCCTGGGAATAATAATCGTTATAAAAGTTGTACCTTTAGAACTTATATTTTTTTTACTAGGCGCTATGTTAATTTGTATAGGAATTTATATATTGAAATGGATATGGAAATAAAAACAGGCTTCCAATACTTCATATGGGAAGCCATTTTCCTTGTTAATTATATTTTTTATAATGCTCTTTCTACACGACCTGATTTTAAACAATCAGTACATACATTAATTCTCTTAGTAGTTCCGTCTACTGTAGCTTTTACTTTTCTTATATTTGGTTTCCAATTTCTATTACTTCTCCTATTTGAAAAAGAGACTTTACTTCCATATATTTTTCCTTTTCCACAAACTGAACAAACTTTTCCCATTAAAAACACCTCCTTAACTTCCTGTAACAATGAACTTAAAACAATGATAACAAAATTTAGAAAAAAAGAATAACATATATTATTTTAACACAATGAGCATAATAAATGCAACAATCTTTGTGGGGAAAATAAATTTGTGCTATAAATTAGTTGAACTATTTATTTTAATAGGGTAATATATAATTATATAATGGAATGTATTATATATAGGAGGAGATATTATATGGTGGCGAAGGTAAAACAAGATTTAGGTTATATTAGTATAGATGATAATGTAATTGCAACCTTAGCAGGACTTTCAGCCATGGAGAGTTATGGAATAGTAGGTATGGCTAGTAAAAATACAACTGATGGACTATTTGAATTGCTAAAATGGGAAAATTTAGCCAAAGGAATAAAAGTTAATACAAAAGATAATAGAGTATTAGTGGACTTATTCGTTATTTTAGAATATGGTATAAATATTTCTGTTGTAGCTGAAAATATTATTGAGAAGGTAAAATTCAATGTGGAAAATTTAACAGGATTAGAGGTAGAGAAAGTAAATGTTTTTGTACAGGATATTAGGGTGCAAAAGTAGTAAGGAGGTACTATAGTGAAGATTGAATACGTAGATGGTACTTTGCTTAAAAAGTGCTTTATAGGAGCAGCAAATGACCTTGAAAGGAACAAGGCGGAGGTAAATGCTTTAAATGTCTTTCCAGTACCAGATGGTGATACTGGAACTAATATGTCTTTGACTATGCAATCTGCTGTTAAACAAATACTTGATATAAATGAATTAAATGCACACAAAGTTGCAAATGCTGCTAGTAATGGTTCTTTAATGGGGGCTAGAGGAAATTCTGGAGTAATTTTATCCCAGTTATTTAGAGGATTTGCCAATGGACTAGAAAATCATGAACAAGTTAATACCAAAATATTGGCTAATACCTTTAAACTTGCTGCCAATACAGCCTATAAAGCTGTTATGAAACCCACTGAAGGTACTATCCTTACAGTAGCTAGAGAAATTGGAGATAAAGCATTAGTACTATCAGAAGAAGAGGAAGATATTGTAATATTCCTGAAAGAAATCGTAGAATATGGCAATTCAGTTTTAGCTAAAACTCCAGAAATGTTGCCTGTTTTAAAGCAAGCTGGGGTTGTTGATGCAGGTGGAAAAGGGTTAATGGTTGTACTTACTGGAGCATATCTGGCATTAACGACAGATGATGATGTGGACTTTGAAGGAATATCAGAGAGAAAAATTGTTGATATGCATTCAGCTGAAATAATAGATCCTGAAGATATAAAGTTTGGTTATTGCACTGAATTTATTATAAATAATACAGATGCAGACCCAGAGCAGTTTAAGGAACAGTTATCTCTCTATGGGGATTCTATTATATCAGTGGGTAATGGGGATTTGATTAAGGTACATGTTCATACAAATAATCCAGGTGAAGTTTTAGAAAAAGCTTTGCTTCTAGGGGAGCTCAATGATATAAAAATTGATAATATGAGATACCAACATAGAAATTTAGTATTTGATAAGGAAAAAAGTAAAGAATCTACTGATACTGAAAATGTAAATGAAAATGAGCATGTTGAAAATAAAGAATATGGTTTTATTACTGTAGCTATAGGGGATGGTATAGCTAATGTGTTTAAAGACTTAGGTGTTGATTATGTCATTCCTGGTGGTCAAACTATGAACCCAAGTACTGAGGACATATTGAAAGCAGTGGATAAGGTTCAGGCAAATAATATAATAATACTACCTAATAATGGTAATATAGTTCTTGCAGCAGAACAAGCAAAAGAACTTAGTGAAAAAAACCTTCATATTTTAAAAACAAAAACTATTCCAGAGGGCGTAGTTGCCTTATTATCCTTTAATTCTGATTTAAGTGCAGAAGATAATATGGATTCTATGAGAGAATCAGTTGAAAATGTAAAAACTGGGGAAGTAACTTATGCAGTTAGAGATACTGAAATAGGAGATGTTAAAGTAAAAAAAGATGATATATTAGGAATCTCTCAAGGAGAAATTAAGGCCATTAATGATGGTATACAAAAGGTTTCTTTGGAATTATTAAAGAAATTAGTAGATGAAGATGATTCTTTAATTACTATTTTCTATGGTGAAGATATAAAAGAAGAAGAGGCAGAGGAATTATCTAGTTTATTAGAAGATGAATTTGATGATTGTGATGTAGAATTACTATATGGTGGTCAACCACTATACTATTTTATATTTTCCGTAGAATAATAAAAAAACCCCCTACCCTTGGTAGGGGAAATTTATTATAAGGGGTGAAATAATGGGTAAATTATCTATGTCTGTACAATATGTAAAAGGAGTTGGCCCTAAAAGATTTGGCAAGTTAAAAAAACTAAATATCTATACTGTAGAAGATTTAATCTATTATTTCCCTAGAGATTACGAAGATAGAAGAGGGTTTAAAAAAATTTCCCAGTGTGTTCATGGTGAAAAGATTAGCTTAAAAGTAAGGGTTATAGGTATTCCAAATGTAATAAGACCAAGACCAAATCTATCAATATTAAAGGTACCTATTAAGGATGAAACTGGTTATGCTTATTTAGTATGGTTTAATCAAGGTTATTTAGCTGATAAATTTCAAAATAATGAAACTATAATAGTTCATGGAAAAGTAAATAAAAGGGGAGGAGAGATTCAAATTCAAAACCCTATTTTTGAAAAGGAAAATTCAAAAAAAGAGAAAGTAGGAAATATAGTTCCCCTTTATCCTCTTACAGCAAACATAACTAATAATGAGATACAGGGTATAATGAAAAATGCTTTAAAGAATTATTCTCATATAATTAAAGAAACTTTTCCAGATGAATTTAGGAAAGAACTAAATTTAATTTCTTTAGAGGAGGCTATATTAAATATTCATTTTCCTAAAGATGGGCAAAGTTATTTAAAAGCAAGGAATAGATTAGTATTTGAAGAGCTTTTAACCTTGCAATTAGGACTTTTTATAATTAAAAATCAGATAAAGGCTGTTAATAAGGGAATACAATTCTCTAAAACTGATATTATTGATAGATTTATAAAAAAGCTTCCTTATAGTTTAACTAAAACTCAATATAGGGTATTTAAAGAAATAGAAACAGATATGGAAGACGATAAACAAATGAATAGATTAGTACAAGGGGATGTTGGTTCTGGAAAGACTATTATAGCAGTAATGTCTATGTTAAAAGCTTATACATCAGGTTATCAATCGGTTATGATGGCACCTACTGAAATACTTGCTACTCAACATTATGAATCTGTATCTGAATTGTTGGAAAAGGAAGGGGTAGTTTGTGAGTTATTAGTAGGTAGTTTGTCTAATAAGAAAAAAGATGAAATATTAATGAAGCTAAAAAATGGGGACATAGATGTATTAATAGGTACCCATGCTGTTATTCAAGATAATGTTATATTTAATAATCTAGGCTTAGCAATTACTGATGAACAGCACAGATTCGGAGTTAGACAAAGAGCTGTTTTAAGTAATAAAGGTATAAACCCAGATATTTTAGTTATGACAGCTACACCTATACCTAGAACTTTAGCGTTAATTTTATATGGAGACTTAGATATTTCCATTATAGATGAATTGCCACCAGGCAGGAAAGAAATAGAAACTTATGCCGTAGGACCTAATATGATTAATAGGATTAATAAATTTATAATAAAACAGTTAAATTTAGGAAGACAAGCTTATATTGTAAGCCCATTAATTGAAGAAAGTGATAAGTTGGATCTTAAAGCTGCTGAGGAATTATATTCTAAATTGAAAAATGAAATTTTTAAAAATGCTAATTTAGGATTACTCCATGGTAAAATGAAGGGTAATGAAAAGGAAGAAATAATGGATAAATTTAAAAAAGGTGAAATTGATGTACTTGTTTCTACTACAGTTATTGAAGTAGGAGTAGATGTACCCAATGCTAATATAATGGTGATATATAATGCAGAAAGATTTGGTTTAGCCCAATTACACCAATTGAGAGGAAGGGTTGGTAGGGGAGAATATCAATCTTATTGTATTTTAATAAATGAAAGTAATAATAAAATTGCAAGGGAAAGAATGCGAATAATGCAAAGAACTTCTGATGGTTTTATTATATCAGAAAAAGATTTGGAGTTAAGGGGGCCTGGCGAATTTATAGGAACAAGACAACATGGACTACCAGATCTAAAAATTGCTAATTTATTTACTGATATGGATATATTAAAATTAGCTCAAAAAAAGGCAGTCGAAATTTTAAGAGAAGATCCATATTTAAAGTTGAAAAAATACGAAAATTTAAGGGCAAGAATCTTAAATATATTTGAAGATAAAATAGAAGATATTATTTTAAATTAAATGTAATTTTATTGTTGGCATTTATGTGGTAAAATATAAATGAAAGCATTAAGGAGTGATTGTTTGCGAGTCATATCCGGTAAAAAAAGAGGTTTTAAATTAAAAGGACCTAAAAGTCCTAGAATAAGACCAACTCAGGATAGAGTTAAGGAGTCTTTGTTTAATATTTTAGGTTATATAGATGAAGAGAGTATAGTATTAGATCTATTTTCAGGCTCCGGGTCTGTGGGAATAGAATTTTTAAGTAGAGGGGCAAAAGAATGTTACTTTGTAGATAGTTCAGTAGAAAGTATAAAAATAATAAAGAAGAATTTAATTAATATTGAATTTATGGACCAAGCTTCCGTCTACAAAAAGGATGTCTTTGTTGCTATAAAGTTACTTAGTAAAAAAGATTTAAAATTTGATTATATTTATATTGATCCTCCATATTCTAAATTAATTGAGCATAAAATATTACAGGCTATATGCGATGTAGAAATTATTAAAGAAACTGGGATTATTATTGTAGAACATAGTAAAAGGAACACCCTTGAAGACAGTATATTACTTTTAAATAAAATAGATTCTAGAAATTATGGAGATAAAAGTCTGACTTTCTACAAAAAAGATATTAAAAAAGGAGGAATTTAATTGGCTGTAATATATCCAGGAAGTTTTGATCCGGTAACATATGGACATTTAGATATTATTAAAAGATGTTCTAAAAAATTTGAAAAGGTTGTAGTTGCTATTCTTAAAAATCCTTCTAAAAAAACAATGTTTACTGTAGAAGAAAGGGTGGAACTCTTAGAGAAGGAATTGAAAGATTCCAATAATGTAGAGGTTGATACTTTTTCTGGATTATTAATTGATTATGCTTATGAAAAAGAAATTACCACTATGGTTAGAGGACTAAGAGCTGTATCTGATTTTGAATATGAAATGCAAATGGCCTTAGCTAACAGGAAATTAAATAATGATATTGAAACTTTATTTATGGTTTCTGGTGGAGAATATGCTTATTTAAGCTCTAGTATTGTAAAGGAAATTGCAACTTTTAATGGGGATATATCATGCTTTGTTCCAAAATCTGTGAAAGAGGCCATTGAAATGAAGCTTAAAGGGGGCAATGAATAAATGAATGTAATAGATTTAATTGATGAATTAGAAGAAATTATAGAAAGTGGATCTCCAGTGCCTTTTTCTAATAAAGTCATGTTAGACAAAGAAGATCTTTTTGAAATAATAAAGGAAGTAAAATTAAGATTACCTGATGAAATTAAGCAAGCGAATTGGATTAAAGAAGAAAAACAAAGAATCCTAGCAGAAGCTCAAAAAGAAGCTGATACAATTGTTGATGAAGCTACTACTCACTTAGAAGAGTTAATAGAAGAAGATGAGATTACAAGAAATGCAAAAGAAAGAGCAGAAGAAATATTGACAACGACACAAAATAATGCGAAAGATATAAGATTGGGAGCTATGGAATATGCAGATAATATTTTAATGAATACTCAGGAGAATTTAAAAGTTTTAATAGAGACATTAGATGAAAACAGACAGGAATTAAGAGGAATAAAATAATTAGTTTTTTGTAATACTTTTTAAAGTATTTATAATTACGGCTAAAATCATTATTCCTATTAGTACAGAAAATAGACTTTGAAGGGATAGGGTAAATAAATTTATCCACTGGGTAAAAGATGTTATTTTAAGGAAAAATGTTTCTTCAACTAAAGATTCTAAAACTAAACTATTATAGAAAACCTTATAAAATAAAAAAGTATATACAATTGATAAAAGACCATGGAAAAATTTTGAGCAAATGTATAGTTTACTATTAATATCGGTTTCTGATAAAAAACTTAAGGCTTGACTATGAATAGAGAGACCACTCCATCCAATAAAAAAGTTTATTATTAATAGTTTCCATATAGAAGGTAAATTAGTTGTAGCTATTTTATTGCAACCAGTGGTTATTTCGATAATACCGGCAAAGATACCTTTTATAACATCAATGCTAATATTAAATGGAAGTATATTAATAAAAAAATTTATAAATAAGTCAAAGAATTTTGATATGTAAATTATTTCTATAAGAACTGAATATAATATCATAAATCCTCCTATAGAAATTATAGTATTTGTGGCATCCTTTATGCTATTAGACATTAATTGGGCAATACTAGAATAAGAGTTATTTCTAGAATAAGAATTATTTTTTAGCGTTAAATTATATTTATTAGTATTTTTTTTATAGTATCTAAATAAAAAACCTAGAGAAAGAGAAGCTAAATAGTGAGGATAAACAATTAATGGGCCTAAGGAAGAGTTTTTTAGCATGCCTACAGAAACTGCTCCAAGCATAAATAATGGACCAGAGGTGCTAGAAAAAGAAAGAAGCCTTTCAGCTTCAACCTTAGATATATTGTTATTTAATCTTAAGTTAGAAACTAGTTTTACACCTACGGGGTAACCAGAAATTAGGCTCATTGTAAAGGGGAAAGCCCCTATTCCTGGAACATTAAATATAGGCATCATGACTGGTTCCAATAGGGAGCCGATAAACTCTACAAAGCCTAAGTTTATGAGTAGTTCAGAAATTATAAAAAATGGAAATAAGGAAGGTACAACTATACTGAACCAAGTTGATAGTCCTTTAGTTGCTCCGTTAATGGCGGTTGTTGGGAATAATACTATATTAATTAATAACCATAAAACTAATAAAATGAAAGGAACATTATTTTTGTAGCTTTTGCTTAATTTATTTCTAGTAATATACATAATTAACACCTCCATTATTATAGTATATTAGTAAATTAATTATATATATGACTGAAAGATTACGAGGTGATATGAATGGGCCATATAAATGATATTGGATTAGCCTTAGGATCAGGGGCTGCTCGAGGTTTGGCACATATTGGAGTTTTAAAAGCTTTAGAAGAGTATGGAATAGATATAGATATAATTTCGGGTAGTAGTGCTGGAGCTTTAATTGGTGGATTATATTGCTGTGGTATTTCTCCTGAGATGATTAGAAAATTAGCAATTCAAATTGATAAAAAAATGTGGATGGATATTACTGTTCCTAGGAAAGGGGTATTAAAGGGAGATAAAATTGAAGAAATTCTTAAATTAGTTACTGGAGGTAGGAAAATAGAAGAGTTAGATAAAAAATTAATTATTATAGCTACTGATTTAAATAAATCTGAGAAAGTAGTTATAACAAAAGGGCCTGTATATAGGGCTATTCGAGCTAGTATTTCTATACCAGGAGTTTTTGAACCAGTGAGAATTGGAAATAAGACACTAGTAGATGGAGGGGTTGTAGATAGGGTTCCTGTAACTGTACTAAAGGATGAAGGAATAGATTTTGTAATTGCAGCAGATGTAGGATTTAGTGATTATCAAAGTAGGCTATTCCATGTCTTCGATATCATTCAAAGGTCTATAGATATTATGGCTGAAAGAATATTAGAGGTAGATTTAGCTTATGCAGATATATTGTTAAAACCCTCCTTGTCCCATATAGAGTCTTCTAAATTTGAAATGGTAGATGAATGTTTTGAAATTGGATATAATGCTACAATTAAAGAAATGGACAATATAATTTCTGCTTTAGAAAATCATAATTCAAATATTAAAGAAACCTAAACTTTTATGTAAGGTGATGTATAAAAATCTTTATTAGCCCAAGGATTACTATTTAACCCTAGATAGAAAAGGTCTGTTCCTTTTTTATCATAGTTAATCATTTTTCTAAAACTTGGTTTTCTTATTTTTTTAAAGTCTGAAAATTTATTTATAATTGGTATATTTGAATTTTCTTTTATTTTTCTTAACAAATAAACACCTTTTTCATTGGCACCTAAAACCCTATAATACTCAGGATAATTGTCTTTTAAATAATAAAAATCTTGTTTTTGTAAATTTAATAGCATATGAATAAGTATTCTTTGTATTCGGGTTTTTGTATGACGTTTTGATACAGTATTGTCAATAATGTTGTTTGAAGAATTATATTTAAAAGCCATATTTATAATTCTATTTTCTAATCCTTCTTCTACATCAATTACTTTACTAATCTGATGTGGAGAAGTCATACATAATAAATACAATAATATTTGAGAATAATTTTCTAAAGAATTAAAACTATTATGCTCCTTTAAAAATTGTTCTAAATATGCATAAGTTTCCGCAGGAACATTATTTCTAACAGAAGGTAAATCTTTTTTAAAAATATTATTTCTTATAGCTGTTGAACTAGATTTATTACTACTTAATTTTTCATCTTTATATTCACTACCTATACGTTGAAAAGTTATAGGTTGAATTGAAGAATTTATTTTATATAAAGCTTTTAAATATTCAATTCCTAATATATTATTAGGAGACTCTATAATCCTTTCAATAGATGAATGAAAGGATGTTTTTTCTTTTATAAAATAATCCTTTAAGGCATGACTTCTTGCTACAGAGTATGAATTACCTTCTTCTAAATAATGCAGTAGTTGATTATTATAGTATTGAGGTTCTTCAGATAAAATTTTAGATATTTTATTTAGTGGTTCTATATTACCAAGTTCACTACCAAAAGTAATGTAGTCAACAATATTTAAAGAGTCTAATAATTTAACACCGCCAAAGGCAAAACGTTCAGCACTTTGAGTTGAAAAAATTATTGGCAACTCTAAAACTAAATCTACCCCGTTATCTATAGCTATTTTAGCTTTGGTCCATTTATCAATAAAAGATGGTTCTCCCCTTTGAACAAAGGAACCACTCATTACAGCTATAGAATATTCCGCCTTAGTTATTTTTTTGGACTCCTCTAGATGGTATTTATGACCATAGTGAAAAGGATTATATTCCGTTATAAACCCAACAACCTTCATTTTTACCTCCATAAATATATAATTGTAATATTATCTTATTATAACATAAATTTTAGTATATAATAAGATATGAGGGACGGTCCTGACTGACTCACTAATAAGCTTGTTGCTTTTTTATCACTTATATATTATTATTGTCTATAGCGAATAATAAATTTTATATATCTGTAATGCACAGAAGATTAGGAGGTATGCTTAATGAATGTTTTGGTAATAAACTGTGGTAGTTCATCTTTAAAGTATCAATTAATTAATATGGACAATGAAGAGGTTTTAGCAAAAGGTCTAGTAGAAAGAATTGGTATAGAAGGTTCAAGAGTAAAACATAATACTAATGGAAAAGATGAATATATAATAGAAAAACCTTTAGGAGATCATAAGGAAGCTTTAGGGGTTGTATTAAAAAATGCACTACTAGATTCTGAACATGGAGCAATTAAATCATTAGATGAAATAAGTGCTGTGGGCCACAGAGTAGTACATGGTGGTGAAAAATTTGCAAATTCTGTCGTTATTGATGATGAAGTTATGGAGGCAATAGAAGCATGTGTAGATTTGGCACCTTTACATAATCCACCAAATATTATAGGAATTGAAGCATGTAAAGAACTTATGCCAGAAACACCAATGGTTGCAGTTTTTGATACAGCTTTTCATCAAACAATTCCTGCATCAAATTATATTTATCCATTACCTTATGAATTATATGAAGAATATGGTATTAGAAAATATGGATTCCATGGAACTTCCCATAAATATGTAACAGCAAAAGCTACTGAAATGTTAGGTAAGGATCTAGAGGACATTAATGTTATTACTTGTCATTTGGGTAATGGTGCAAGTATTTGTGCAGTAAAAAATGGTGAATCAATTGAAACTAGTATGGGCTTTACTCCTTTAGAAGGTCTTGCTATGGGTACTAGAACTGGTGATATTGACCCTGCTATTATTCCATTTATAATGGAAAAAGAAGATTTAAATTTTGAAGAAATCAACACATTATTAAATAAAAAATCTGGTGTTTTAGGTATATCAGGAGTAAGTAGTGATTTTAGAGATTTAGAGGAAGCGGCTAATGATGGAAATGAAAGAGCTGAATTAGCCCTTAATGTATTTTGCAATAAAGTGACAAAATATATAGGGGCCTATGCTGCTATTTTATGTGATGTTGATGCTTTAATATTTACAGCAGGTATAGGTGAAAACTCCCATACAATTAGAGAAGCTGTATGTGAAGGTTTAAAATGTATAGGAATTGAATTAGATGTAGAAAAGAATAAAGTAAGAGGAAAAGAAGCTATAGTTAGCAAGGATGGTTCTGAAGTGAAGATAATTGTAATACCTACAAATGAAGAACTTATGATAGCAAGAGACACTAAAGCTTTGATTGATAAATAATAAATTCTTGACAAATTATTTAAGCCTTTATATAATATGACTTGTCTATAAAGAGGTGAAAAAAGTGATAATTAATTTATCAGATTTACTAGATGAAGTAACCATAAGTCTGGATTTTGATAGAAAGTTAGATTTAGACACCCTTAAAGTAAATGGAAGGGATATTTATTTTACTACTCCCATTAAGGTAAATGGTAGCATATATAAGGCTTCAAAGGACATAGTTATTGATGGACAAATTCTTTATAATTATAAAGAAAATTGTGCAAGATGTTTAAAAGAATTTAAAAAGAGTGTAAGAACAAAACTATCTGGAAAGCTTGTAAATGAAAATAGAATTGATGAAGAAGATGTAGAAGCTGATGATGTAGTTATAGAATATAATAATAGACATATAAATCTTGAAAGGGCAGTGATTAATGAAGTAATATTAGCTTTACCTATGAAATCTTTATGTAGTTCAGACTGTAAGGGTATTTGTCAAAAATGCGGGAAAAATTTAAATGAGGGAAAATGTGATTGCGAAATAGATGATATAGATCCTAGATTAGCAAAATTGAAAGAACTTTTATAATTATCAAGGAGGTGTTTTAAATGGCAGTGCCAAAGCGAAAAACTTCAAAATCTAAAAAGAATATGAGAAGGGCATCATCTTATAGATTATCAAAAGCAACAATAGTGGAATGTCCACAATGTCATGAACCTAAAGAACCTCATAGAGTATGTAGATCATGTGGTTATTATAAAAACAGGGAAGTAATAGAAGTAGAGTAATAGACAAAAGATAGTGAGTTTCACTATCTTTTTTATTTTAATTATATTGTTGATTTTTTTTAAAAGGTAATATATATTTAATATCAGGGTTTAATATATCATAGGGAGGGGAACTATGAAGATAATAGTAGATACTTTAGGGGGAGACAAAGGACCAGGTGAAGTAGTTAAAGGAAGTATTTTGGCCATAGAAGAGCTTGGAGTTAATATAACTCTTATTGGTAACGAAGAAACCCTTAAAAGAGAAATTATAAAATATGATTATCCTAAGGATAAAATTGAAATAGTAAATGCTACAGAAGAAATAACTAATGAAGATGAACCAACAAAAGCTATTAGAAGAAAAAAGAATTCTTCTATGGTAATAGGGTTGGAAATGCTAAGAGATGGTCTAGGAGATGGTTTTGTTTCAGCAGGAAGTACGGGAGCATTATTAAGTGGAGGAATATTTATTGTCAAAAGGATAAAAGGTATAAAGAGAGCAGCTTTAGCCTCTGTATTTCCTACTAAAAATGGTTTTTCATTTTTACTGGATATTGGAGCTAATGCAGATTGTAAACCTGAATACTTACAACAATTTGCTATAATGGGTTCAATTTATAGTGAAAAAGTTCTAGGAATAAATTCTCCTAAAGTAGGTTTAATAAATATTGGAACAGAAAAGGGAAAAGGTAATCAACTAGTTAAAGATAGTTATGAGCTTCTTTCAAATAGTAGGATAAACTTTATTGGAAACTTAGAGGCTAGGGATATTCCAGAAGGCACAGTTGATGTAATGGTTTGTGATGGATTTATTGGAAATATAGTGTTAAAATTAACAGAAGGCTTAGCTTCTTCGGGAGCTTCTATGTTAAAAGATGAAATAACTAAGAGTTTTTTCGCAAAATTGAGAGCCTTAATGTTAAAACCTAATTTAAAAGTGTTTAAAGAAAAATTAGACTATAGAGAATATGGGGGAGCACCACTTTTAGGTATTAGTAAACCAGTAATAAAAGCTCATGGCAGCTCTGATGCTTTAGCTTTTAAAAATGCTATAAGACAGACTAAAACTTTCATAGAAAATGACGTAAATGGTCAGATAACTGGCGAAATTAATAAAATTTTATAATAAAAATAAGGAGGGTATTTTAATGGTAAT
>DATGTQ010000063.1 GCA_035301805.1 Tissierellales bacterium | reverse complement strand
CCTTTACTCTAACACCTGTAGCATTATATATAGCATTTAAAATAGCAGGAGCTACTGGTATAGTAGTAGGCTCTCCAATTCCTTTAGCACCATAGGGTGCAGTGTTTTCTGGATCCTCTATTATTATTGTATCAATATCTACCATATCCATGGCAGTAGGAATTAAATATTTAGAAAATTTATTGTTCTTTATTCTTCCATTTTCTAAACCCATATCCTCCATTAATCCATAACCTAACCCCATAGAAAAACCACCTTCTATTTGGCCTTCCACTAAAGTCGGATTAATACTTCTTCCTGTATCTTGAGCAAAAGCTCCATCTATTACTTCAACTTTTCCTGTTAAAATGTCAACTTCTACTTCTACTGCACAAGCGTTAAAGGTATAGGGCCAATAAGGTGCACCTTGTCCAGTTACTGGATCCATCATTGTAGTCTGTGCCGTGAAAACACCTTCTCCTATTAATGGATCTTCTTCATAATAATCGTACAAATCCTTGAAGGATATTCTTTTTTCTGGAAACATACTAAGTATTACTTCTCCTTTCTCCAAATTAAGACCTGCTGTTGAATTTAACTCTAATGCTTCTTTCCCTGCTTCAAATAGTTTTTCTTTCAAATCTTCACAAGCTAACTTAATTGCATTTCCAGTATTGTAGGTTTGTCTACTAGCAGCTGCTGTTCCTGAGTCAGGAATAATACTTGTATCTTCGTTTATAAAGGATATATCTTCTAAAGCTATATTTAAAGTCTCTGCACCTATTTGAGACATAATAGTCTTAGCCCCTTGACCTACTTCTGTTGCTCCAACATATATACCGATTTTACCCTTTTCTAATAATTTCACTCTGGCTTTGGATACATCGGGAAATCCATTTCCATAACCAGTTCCATAAAAAGATACTCCTATGCCTACACCTCTCTTCTTCATATTACTCTCTCCTTTGCCATTTATCAAGAAAACTAAAATTCTTAACCGTACTATGTATACATTTATCTAAAGGAACACTTTCCAAAAGAATTTGCCCTGTTCCCGTCATAGAACCCTTAGTAAATATATTCTTCATTCTGATTTCTACTGGATTCAACCCTAATTTTTCCGCTAAAATATCCACCTGTTGTTCATGAGCAACAGGTACTTGTGTAGCTCCGAAGCCTCTCATAGCCCCAGTAAAATTGTTGTTAGTATATACAGCATAACTATCTACTTTAATATTAGGTACAATATAAGGACCTGTAGCATGAACGCCAGATTTTCTCAATACATTCATGGCCCAAGATGCATAAGCCCCTGTGTCGCCAATAATTTCAGCTTCCATTGCTTGTAAATATCCATCTTTGTCTGCACCAGTTTTATACTTCATAATTAATGGATGTCTTTTAGAATGGGCTATAAAAGACTCTTCTCTTTCGTATACAACTTTTATAGGTTTCTTCAATGTATAGGTAGCTAAAGCTAAATGGATTTGCATAGTCATATCTTCTCTGCCACCAAAAGCTCCTCCT
This sequence comes from Tissierellales bacterium, assembly GCA_035301805.1. Lineage (NCBI taxonomy): Bacteria > Bacillati > Bacillota > Tissierellia > Tissierellales > Tissierellales bacterium. The sequence goes on along the minus strand of DATGTQ010000063.1, from coordinate 1,731 downwards.
ATATTAGTATTTATTATTCTTATTTGTTCCTCTGGTAGTTTTAATGTATTGGCTATTTCTTCTCTATCATAATGAGGATATTGAGTTGCAGTCATAATAGAAATTTTACCATCTTCACCAATAAAGCCAACCCCTGCCTCTGGTTGCAAAAATGCATGATCTACCATAGATGTTTTATAAGTGTTTTCTACTATTATAAAAGAATTTTCAAAGCCTTTTTCTATATCTCCTTTTCTAAGTTTATAGTGATATACAATATTCGAATCTTCATGGACTAATGGTGCATCTTCTTTCATTGCTTCTATAGGATCAAATACTCCCTCTATTTCCTCATATTCAATCTCTATCTTTTTTAATCCTTCTAAACAAGCTTTTTCAGTTTCACCTACAACAAAGGCAATTGGGTCTCCTATATATCTTACTTTTTCTTTACAGAATACTTCCTGATCCTTTAAAACTACTCCATGGTTATTATTAGGCAAATCCTTACTAGTAAATACTTTAAGAACTCCGTCAACCTTTTCAGCTTCTTTAATATTTACTTTTATATATGCATGGGATTTTTCCGATCTTAGGGTTTTCCCATAGGCCATATTGTCTATATATATATCCTCAGGATATATTGCTTTACCCATTACTTTACTTAAGGCATCTACCCTAATTTTTCTTTTTCCTACAATATCAAGCGTCATCTCTACCCTCCTCCATATAATTAATAGCCAATTCTGCAGCATCAACTATTTTATTATAGCCTGTACACCTGCAAAGGTTTCCAGAAATCCCCTCCCTTATTTCATCTCTAGATGGATGAGGGTTTTTATCCAGTAAACTTTTCACGGACAAAATCATTCCAGGAGTACAGTATCCACATTGAACAGCACCTACTTCTATGAAAGCTTCTTGTATAGGGTGGAGATTATCTTCAGTACCTAAGCCTTCAATAGTTAAAATTTCACTATCATCAGCTTGAAAAGCCATAACCATACAAGAGTTTACAGTCTCTCCATCCATAATAACTGTACAAGCTCCACATTCTCCTTCTCCACAACCTTCTTTAACTCCAGTTAATTTTAATTCTTCCCTTAGAAGGTCTAATAATCTTAATTCCTCTTTAATATCTAAGTTATATTCTTTGCCATTTATCTTAAGGTTTATGTTTATCATAATACCACCTCATCAAAATAGTTTAAAGCATCCTGTAAAACTTTAAAATAAGGACCCTTTACTGCTTCAGATTTATAAGGTAATGAAGATCTCCCTTTTAATCTTTTATGCATTTCCTCTTGAAGTACTAAAACAGAGTCTTCTACTTTAACTTCATTTATTTTCTTCCCAATTATATATTCTTCTACAGCCATTTCTTTTATAGGGTATTTCCCTAAAGCTCCACTAGCTATTCTTATATCTGTAATAGTTTCCTTATCACCTAAAGATAGAAAAATACTAATACTTAATCTAGATATTGCTAAGGCCTTTCTAAGACCTAGTTTTTCAAAAGTTAATACTTCATTGCCCTCAGGCCTTTTAAATCTTATACTCGTTAATAATTCATTATCTTTAATTTTTTCCTTAGTCCAGTTTTTAAAATAATCTTCTAATTTTAATTTTCTGCTACCTTTTTTATTACTTAAGGTAATAACACTATTAAGGGCTATTAAAGGTGGAATAGAATCGGCAGCAGCAGAAGCATTTATAATATTTCCTCCAATAGTACCTTTATTTCTTATTTGA
>DATGTQ010000062.1 GCA_035301805.1 Tissierellales bacterium | reverse complement strand
AATATATTACCTATTGGTCTAATTGTAGTAGGAGAAAAAGCTGAAGAAAAAAGAGTTATAGATAGATATGATGAAAGTAAAGTGCATTTTGATAAATGGTAGTAGAGATAATATAACATAAGGAAATGATATTAATTTATTATTTAAATATAGGTATAAGATAACGAATGAAATGTTTTTTAAAATGGAATATAAAATTTTCAATTTATCAAAGGGAGAAAAAATAATGAAAAAAGATAGGTTACTTTCCATTATCGTCATACTGTTAAACAATTATAATCTAACGACCAAGGAATTGCTGATAGATTTGAGGTTTCTGTAAGGACTATTATAGAGATATGGAAACTATTAATATGGCAGGTATTCCTATAGTATCTAATTAAGGAGATATGGAGGCTTTAGTATTATAGAAAACTATAAGATTAGCCACCAACTATTAACACTAGATGATATGATTTCAATTGTTACTACATTGAAAAATATAAGCAATTTTGCTTAAAATAAAGATGTGGATTTAACAATTGATAGGAGAAGTAATCTTGTACCTAGAGATAAAAAGCAAGAATTCAGCTATTACTTTAATGAAATAATAATATGCGATTTACCTTGGGGGTATAGAATTAATTCAAAAGATAAAGAGAAATTTCAGCTATTACATGAAGCAATAGTTGAAAAAAATTATTAAATATAGAGTATAGGGACACTTATGGAAATATAACTGAAAGAAATATAGAACCTATGAGTCTTAACAAAATAATAGAAGGGTAAAAAATTGCTTTTTTAAATATTTACAAAAAACACTAAATAAAAGAGGGAAAAGATATAATTATTTTAACAAGATAAATTAGAATTAATGAAGTGTGGAAAGATGAATAGACCAAAATCTTCTAATCTTAAGAGTATAGAAGAATTTAACGAATATTATTGGTATAAAGACGAACTCATTAAAATTTGCAGAAAATTATCTCTTGATCCGTTAGGTATAAAGGCAGAATTGGAAGAACGTCTTAGAAATTATCTTCAGGGTATACCTACTGAAAATAAAAGAAAAATTAGTAATAGTATCCGATAAAATTCAAGTGGTAAAATTTATTTGGATATGGGAATTATTCCTGATGGGTTTAAATTCAATAATGAATCATCACAAAGAACATATCAGTGGAATAATTTTCTGAAAGATTTTTGTCAAGATGATAGAACATCTCAGTATAAAAGTAAAATAAAGATGGCATCTATTCTTTGGAATATAGTCAGGGATAAAAAGGACTCTAAAGTATATCAAAAAGTATATCAAACAGAATTATTGGATAAATATCGTGATATACTATCAGGATAAAAATTGCTATCTATTTAGGAAATTAAACGATTAAGGCAGAGTGATTTAAAAAATATACAGGTAAGTTTAGAGACGCTTGGTAATTGTATAGCTTTGCAAAATTAATTGAAGTGGGTCAAATAGTAGGGTTTAGAGACGTTTGGTAATTGTATAGCTGAATGTTTAACTAATATTGAGAATTTTTGTGGTATTGAAGTTTATTATAATTAATTATGAGTAAAATAGCTCTTTTCCTTTTAATTTTAGTTCTTAGCAAACTTATTATATCAAAGGAAAGGGCTATTTTACTTATTTTTATGCAAATAATCAAACCTATGGATGGATAATTAACTAGTAATAATCTTATCTACAAGTATTAATTTTTAACTTCCTCAAAAACATGGGGAAACTCTAAAACTTAAAATGTATTGAATATGCAAGTCGAGTATTATAATATTATTTTTAGTAGACAAGAAATCTGTTATTGTCTACTTTTTCACTTTATAATTATCTAATAGTGGTCGTGGTCCATTTCGGCATCTTCTTTAGTTTTATGAACTGTACCATGGGGATGCTCAGGAGGAGCATATATAGAGTACAGTTTGATTGGAACATGACCTGTATTGATTAGATTATGCCATGTACCTGCAGGTATAAATATTACATAGTTATCATAGACCTCTGATTGGAAATCCAATCTATCCATTCTATTTCCCATTCTAACAATTCCTTGTCCTTGTTCAATACGGATAAATTGGTCTAGGTCTGGATGCATTTCTAAACCGATATCATCACCAACATTAATACTCATTAACGTAAGTTGTAGGTGTTCTCCTGTCCATAATGCTATACGGAAATAGTTGTTTTGTTCTGTAGCCTCCTCAATATTGGTTACAAAAGGACATGGCCCATAGTCTTTCAATTTAATGGAGTACCCCCCATAGTTTGGATAGTGTGTTGGTTTATTATTCCAGTAAGGACATGGATATGATCTATAATTATCATACATGATGTTCACTCCTTTTATAGTTTCTATGATATTATATGTTTTGCACTCATA
>DATGTQ010000061.1 GCA_035301805.1 Tissierellales bacterium | reverse complement strand
ATAGTTATCCTTTGATGTTTTTGTCGCTTGCTTTATATACTCTATTTTATTATCTTTAGTAAGAGATATAAAATTATCACTTCTATCAATTAGTTCTGTTTTTATACCTCTTTTAATTGATTCCTTCATTAAAATCTGAGTCGATAGCTCTAAGTCTTCATATCCTTCTAATTTAAATCTATTATCATAAGCTAAATCTTTATATTTTTTAGCTAGATTTAAATGAGCATTTATATACCCTTCTTCTTTTACTTTTTCAATAATTTTATAAGTATAAGTTTCTTTATAATCTTCAACTCTTTTTCTTATATCTTCTATTATTTCTTCATATCCTAATTGTAGCTCATCATTTATAACTTTAATTTTATTTAAAATTTCAAGTCCCCATTCTACCTTAGATATATACTTTCCATCTTTTATTAGCTCAACATTATTTTGACCATGCATTGCTATTGTATTCTGATTGTTTAATGCTTCTTGTTGCCAATTTTCATAATTACTTTCATCTTCAATTAATAAAAATAAATTAAATATATTCATGAAATGCAAGTCATTTAAAGCAATTCCACCTTTTTCAAATGGGTTTATATCTATACTTCTATATTCTAAGTAATTTATACCATCGTTCATTAAAGAACTTAATAAATACTTAGGATCTTTTGCTTTTAACCTTATTGGAGCATATAGTTCTTTATGGTTCTCTATAAAATCTTCATCTATAAATTTATTAATACTATCAACATAATCCTTAACACTATTGTAATTTGGGTATAAATCTATTTTATTTTTATATCCACATTCACTATTTCTATAAGATAATGCTCCTTCATTCGAAAAACTATCTTTTGATATTTCTTTAAGTTGTTTTACACAGTCTTCTTGATAGCTTTCGTGTACAACGCCTGTGCATCCTAAAAGGTATATAAGTAACCATCTATAACGAAGATAGTTTCTTGTAACTTTTAAGTATATTTCATCTTTGAAAGTTTTATAATCCTTAATTTTATTACTATTTTCATATAGTTTTTTTATTATATTTTCATTAAATGAAAAATTATAATGTATTCCAGATATTAACTGTCTTTTACCACCATACTTTAAAAGTAGTTCTTCTCTATATTTTCTAGCTGTCTGTCCTTCTTCACATCCACAAAACTGTGCTATTGGGATATCTTTATCCTCTGGTATTATAGCTGGCATAGATTGCGGCCATATATATTCATCTTTAATCTCCATTGCTACTATATCATAGAGTGCATTTAAAAAATTATATGTTTCTTTTGTAGTTGAAAATGTAGGTGTTATTAACTCTAATTGGCTCTCTGAAAAATCTGTAGTTATATATGGATTTTTCATTTTATAACCAAAAACCTCTGGATGAGGGTTTGTTGATAATTTTCCTTCATAATCAACTCTAAGTCCTTCTCTTTCAATTCCAAAATTACCTTTTAATAATTCTTGTTTATTAAATAATTTTTTGATTGTATTAAGCATACTTCTCATCCTTTCTTACCTTAAGTATATACATAATATATGCTGCTATTCCTTTTAAAACACTTGATACTGAAATACTTAACCATACACCATTTACATCAAAATATTTTATAAATACTAATGCCATTGGTATTCTAAGTACAGTAAATATAATACTTATAGTAGCTGGAATATTTGGCATTCCAAGTCCTGTAAACATACCATTTGAAACCATTTCAATTGCACTAAATATTTGTGAATATGCTATTATTTTTAAATACATACTAGCAATTTCTATAGTAGAAGGATCATTTATGAAAATCTTTACTAGATACTCAGGTAATAATATAAATACTATTGATGTGCTAATTGCATATACTATACCTATCGTTAAAGAAGTATTATATCCTTTTACAATTCTATCGTACTTTTTAGCACCAAAATTTTGCCCTGTAAAGCTTGCTATTGCTCCATTTAAACCACCTATTATCATAAATGTTACCGACTCTATTTGAACTCCTATCTTTTGAGCTGCTATTGCATCTGAGCCAAATATAGA
>DATGTQ010000060.1 GCA_035301805.1 Tissierellales bacterium | reverse complement strand
ATACTTAACAATGATGTTAAAGCTTTATGTACTGCACCTGGAGTAGGGAAAAAAACTGCTAATAGAATGATACTTGAATTAAAAGATAGAATAGATGATAATATTATTATTGGTGAAGAACCTGTCTCTGTAAAGACTGATAATTATCATGATGCTTTATACGGGTTAATATCCTTAGGCTATACAAGAAATGAAGCTACTAGAGTGTTAAGTAAATTAGAAATAAACAATATGGCTGCTGAAGACATAATACGGGTAGCTTTAAATAAGTTGTCTAAAAAATAGAAAGAGGTTTTGATAAAATGTATGATGAAGACAACAGAATCGTAACAAGATCTTTAAAAATAGAAGATGTGGATAATGAAATGTCCTTAAGACCTAAATGGATTAATGAATACATAGGTCAAGAAAAAGTTAAGAATAAACTTAATATATTTATTCAGGCGGCTAAAAAAAGAAATGAATCTTTAGATCATGTACTTCTATATGGACCTCCTGGATTAGGAAAGACGACTTTAGCAAATATAATTGCTAATGAAATGGGAGTAAATATAAGAGTGACTTCTGGGCCAGCTATTGAAAGACCAGGAGATTTAGCTAGTATATTAACTAATTTAGGTGAAGATGATGTTCTTTTTATTGATGAAATTCATGGATTAAATAGAAGTGTAGAAGAAATACTTTATCCTGCTATGGAAGATTTTGCTTTGGATATAATAATAGGTAAAGGGCCAAGTGCCAGATCAGTAAGGTTAGATTTATCAAAATTTACTCTTATAGGGGCAACCACTAGGGCAGGTTTACTTACTTCACCTTTGAGAGATAGGTTTGGTGTTTTATTAAATTTAGATTTATATGATATAGAAAGTTTAAAAGAAATAGTTGAAAGATCTGCAAAAATATTAAATGTTAAAATTGATGAAGAAGGGGCCCATGAAATTGCAAAAAGATCAAGGGGAACTCCAAGGGTTGCTAATAGGCTATTAAAAAGAGTGAGGGATTATGCTGAAGTAGTAGAGGATGGCATAATCACCTTGGATGTTGCAAATAAAGCCTTAAAAATGCTAGAAGTAGATCCTATTGGTTTGGATAGTGTAGATAGAAAGCTTATTATATGTATGATAGAAAAGTTTGATGGTGGGCCTGTTGGGCTAGATACTTTAGCGGCATCTACAGGAGAGGAAAAAACTACTGTTGAAGATGTATATGAGCCTTTTTTACTTCAACAAGGTTTTATAAATAGAACTCCTAGAGGCCGGACTGTTACTAGGGCAGCCTATGAACATTTTAATATACCTTATAACGGGGAGAGATAATATGGGTTATATGGGAAGAACTTTAATTATAATTGGACTAATACTTTTGGTACTAGGTGGAATTTTAATTTTAGGTCAGAAATTTGGTTTGGGGAAATTGCCAGGAGATATATTTATCCAAAAGGGAAATTTCACTTTTTTCTTTCCTATAGTAACCTGTATAATAATTAGCTTAATTTTAACTATAATATCGAATATTTTTAGAAAGTAAAGGAATGATTTAATGAAAAAGGAAGATTTTTTTTATGAATTACCAGAAGAGTTAATTGCTCAAAGGCCTATTAAAAATCGTGAAGAATCTAGGCTAATGATTTTAAATAAAAATAGTGGCAATATAGGACATAAGAAGTTTTCTAATATAATTGAGTATATTCAACCAGGAGATTGTTTGGTTTTAAATAATACAAGAGTTATTCCTGCAAGATTATATGGTAGTAGATTAGGAAAAAAGGAAAAAGTAGAATTTTTATTACTTAAACGAGTTGAGGGAGATACTTGGGAGACTTTGGTTAAACCTGGGAAAAAAGCAAGACCAGGAGATGAATTAAGTTTTGGAAAGGATAGGTTATTTGCTGAAGTATTAGATATAAATACCGATGGTACAAGGGTTGTTAAACTTAAATATGATGGAATATTTGAGGAAATATTAGATGAATTAGGGGAAATGCCCTTGCCACCATATATTAAAGAAAATTTAGAAGAAAAGGAAAGGTATCAAACTGTATATTCTAAAGAAAAAGGGTCAGCAGCAGCTCCTACTGCAGGTTTACATTTCACTAAGGACATACTTAGTACCCTTGAAGCTAAAGGTGTTAAATTAGTATTTTTAACTCTCCACGTGGGTCTTGGAACCTTTAGACCTGTTAAAGTTGAAAATATTGAAGAGCACCATATGCATGAAGAATATTATGAGGTTTCAAAGGAAGCTGCAGATATAATAAATGAAACTAAAACTAATGGAGGAAGAATTATTGCTGTAGGAACTACAAGCACTAGAACATTAGAAGCTATAGCAGATGATGAAGGAAGAGTTTTACCTCAAAGTGGCTGGACGGATATTTTCATATATCCAGGGTATAAATATAAAGTTATAGATGGTTTAATAACTAATTTTCATTTACCAGAGTCTACTTTAATTATGCTAGTTAGTGCTTTAGCTGGAAGAGAGAAAATATTGAATGCATACAAAATTGCAGTTGCTGAAAAATATAGATTTTTCAGCTTAGGTGATGCTATGTTTATAATGTAGGAGGAAAATGATGGCTATTAAATTTGAATTAATAAAAGAATCAAAGAAAACTAAAGCTAGATTAGGGAAATTATATACACCTCATGGAGTAGTAGAAACCCCTGTATTCATGCCAGTGGGTACTAAGGCAACAGTTAAGGGAATGACTCCTGAGGAGACAAAGGAATTAGGTGCTAGTATAATATTATCTAATACTTATCATCTATATTTAAGGCCAGGCCATAAGTTAATTGAAGAAGCAGGTGGACTACATAAATTTATGAATTGGGATGGGCCTATTTTAACTGATAGTGGAGGATTTCAAGTTTTCAGTTTAGGTGAAATGAGAAAGATTACTGAAGAGGGAGTAGTGTTTAGATCTCATATTGATGGTTCAAAGCATATGATTACTCCAGAAAAGTCTATGGAAATACAAAACTCTTTAGGTTCAGATATTATGATGGTTTTTGATGAATGTGCACCTTATCCTTCATCTAGAGAGTATATTGAAAATTCTATGGAAAGGACTACTAGATGGGCAAAAAGATGTAAAGAATATCATAAAGACTGGAACAAACAAGGACTTTTTGGTATAGTACAAGGAGGCATGTATAAAGATTTAAGAGAAAAAAGTGCAAAAGACCTTGTAAAAATAGATTTTCCAGGTTATGCTATAGGAGGGTTAAGTGTTGGAGAGCCAAAGGAATTAATGTGTGAAATTTTGGATTTTACAACGCCTTTATTGCCTAAGGACAAACCAAGGTATAATATGGGTGTAGGTACTCCTGACTACTTATTTGAATCAGTTATTAGAGGTATCGATATGGCTGATTGTGTTCTACCTACTAGAATAGCTAGAAATGGAACTTTAATGACTAGTAGGGGAAAATTAGTCGTTAGAAATGCAAAGTATAAAAAAGATTTTAATAAATTAGACCCGGAATGTGATTGTTATACATGTACTAACTATTCAAGGGCCTATATGAGACATTTATTTAATGTAAATGAAATTTTAGGGGCAAGATTGGCTACTATACATAACTTATATTTTCTATTAAAGCTAATGGAAAATATTCGTGAGGCCATAAAAGAAGATAGATTATTAGAATATAAAAATATTTTTTATAAAAAATATGGATATATAAATTAAAAACTAAGGAGTGATTTTTATGCCACAAGCATTACAACCTTTCATAATGCCTATTGCTTTGATAGCTATGATGTACTTTCTTATGATAAGACCTCAAAAGAAGAAAGAAAAAGAAAGAAGTGAAATGTTAGGTTCTTTAAAAGTAGGCGATGAAATACTTACTATTGGTGGAATTTATGGAAAGATTGTAGTATTGAAAGAAGATATGCTAACAATTGAAGTAGGGAAAGGTAAAACTAAACTAGATATTTCTAAATGGGCAATTGGTAGTGTTACAAAATCAAAGGCAAATAAACAAACAGAAGACAAGAAAGAAAATGATGAAAAATAGTTAAAAAAGCTTCCTTTTTTAAGGGAGTTTTTTTATTTATGTAATATTTCTCACCTTCTAAAAATAAGTATTCATTAGAATGGAGGTGAGTTATATGAAATCTAAAACTATTAATTTTCTATGGTCTCTTTTAAAAAGCCTAGTTCTTTCTTATATAGTAACCTTAGGATTAGTACTAATTATGGCTATAATGCTTACATATACACCTTTAAAGGAAAAAAGTATTCCACTATTAAATACTATTACTATGATGATAAGTATAATTACAGGTGCAATTTATTTAACATTAAAAATAGGAGAAAAAGGTTGGTTAAATGGAGGAATTGTTGGAGTTGTTTATTATTTAATACTTTTATTAATTAATATTATTTTTATTAAAAATCATTCTATAGATATTTATACTACATCTAAAATTATAATATCTTTAGTAACGGGTGTTATCGGTGGTATGATAGGCATTAATTTAAAATAATAGCTTTAAAACAAGATATAAATGTGATACAATCAATCTATAAAACTACTGTATAATAAAAATTAAAATGTCAAAGATAATGGTTAAAAGGTGGTGGTTTACCCACTACTTTTTAATTTTAATAACTTTAAGTAAAAAATTATGATATAATAGTGCCAAAGTTTTATATCAAGGGGTATTATAGAAATTATACAAAAGAAGGAGGAAATTCTATGAAGAGTAAAAGTTGGATTATATTTATTTTAGTTGTTGCAATTATAAGCCTTGGTTCTTATACAGCTATTAAGGGTATAGACATGGGGAAATTTAAAATTAAGAATGCAAAAGAATCTATAGACTTAGGATTAGATTTAGCTGGTGGTGTATATGTGGTGTTGGAAGCTCAAACTGATGCTCAAGGAGCTGAATTACAGAAGATCATGGAACAAACAAAGGCTATTATGACTGAAAGGGTTGATGGATTAGGAGTTTCAGAACCGAATATAGTAATTGAAGGGAATAAGAGAATTAGAATAGAGTTAGCTGGTGTTGATGAGCCACAAGAAGCTATTGATACTATAGGTAAAACTGCTCAATTACAATTTATTGATCCAGATGGAGAAGTAGTTCTTACAGGGAAAAATGTAAAAAAATCGGAAGTTATGTTTGAATCTGCTGATTCAGGGGACAGGCCAGTTGTGGCTTTAGAGTTTGATAAAGAGGGAGCTAAGAAATTTGAGGAGGCAACAAAAAGATTATCGGAAAAGACTGCTGAAGAGGAAAAAATATTATATATAGTTTTAGACGATCAAGCAATATCCTATCCAATGGTACATGAAACTATTAGTGGGGGAAGTGCTACCATTACAGGACAATTTACTGTTGATGAAGCAAGTAATTTGGCAACCTTAATAAGGGCTGGGGCATTACCAGTAGATATGGAAGAAATTCAATCAGCAGTTATTGGCCCAACTTTAGGACTTCAAGCTTTAGATAAAAGTCTTTTAGCAGGCTTGGTTGCAATTATATTTATATTTATATTTTTAATTGTTCTTTATAGGTTACCAGGTTTTGTGGCTAGTATAACCTTAACTGCTTATATACTTTTAGTATTACTTGGTATGAAGGTCTTGGATGTTAAGTTAACTTTACCAGGTATAGCTGGATTAGTTTTATCTATTGGTATGGCCGTAGATGCTAATATTTTAATCTTTGAAAGAATAAAAGAAGAATTACAAGTGGGTAAAACTGTTAGACTTTCTATAGACTCTGGTTTTAAAAGGGCTTTAACTTCAGTACTGGATTCTAATATTACTACTTTAATAGCTGGTGCTGTTTTGTACTATTTTGGTGAAGGGCCAATAAAAGGATTTGGTGTAACTTTAATACTAGGTATTGTTGCATCTATGATTACAGCAGTATTTATTACTAAGTATTTATTGAAATTGACAGTTGGTATGACTGGTGGGGAAAATACAAAACTTTATGGTGCATAAGAAAGAGGTGGATATAGTGGATATAATTAAAAATAGAAAGATTTTTTTTAGTATTTCTTTAATAATTATTATTATTGGAATATTGACAATGGCTATTAAAGGACTTAATTATGGAATAGATTTTACAGGTGGAACTTTAATACAAGTAGATCTAAATAAACAGGTTAAAGTAGAAGAAATAAGAGAACTTATGTCAGCCTATGATAAAGATGCACATGTTATCCATGCAGGTGCAGATAAAAAGGAAGTAATAATAAAGAGTAAAGCTG
>DATGTQ010000059.1 GCA_035301805.1 Tissierellales bacterium | reverse complement strand
CCAGGTAAATGGGGAGATAAAATAGGAACTGTTGCTAATAAATTAAGTGAGAATGCAGAGATGGTCAAAAAGGTGGCAAAGGAAGGTTTTAATGAGGATATAGCTTATGAGAATATTGCAATATATAAACTATCTTCATCTGTAAAATCCAATATAAAAAAGCATCCACGTGAATATATTGAAACTAAAATAGAAACTAAACTGGAAAAGAAAAGAATAAACGATATATTCTGTCCGGCATAAAAATAACATAGTCTGGAGGTAGGGCTAACATGAATATGAAGCATCTAGTTTATAGGTATATTCTGGCATTAGCTGGGATTATACTTTCATTTATAGGACTTCGTAAAGTTATACGTAAGGAAAATTTAGTGAGGGTAACTATATTCACTATAGTAGATGTAGATGAAATGATGAAACATAAAGATACTTTAAATGCAATTTTAAGAGTAATAATAATAGTTATGTGTATATTTGCCTATGCAGGTTATATAATTCCGGCTATAATAGATTTGCCTAGGGCAATAAATGGTGATTTTTGTATAACTGAAGGTGTGGCTATAGTGGAGAAACGTTATGATGATTCGAGATCATATAGAACGATAAAAATAAAAGATAAGGATGGAAATAAGCAAAAAATCTCATGTGATTATAATGAAGAAATAAATATAGGTGATAGATTTATAATTGAACATTTACCAAACTTTAAAGTTGGATCAGTTATAGAACACGAGAGAAATACCGATTAAATTAGTTTTATGGTAACAAAAGATTTATGAAACTTGAAGTGAAATATTAAGAAGGCATGAAAAAAATAAATTTAAGAGGAGGAAGAGGATGGGAAAAACTGCTGTGTTAATTTGGTTAATGGGAATCCTATTAGATATCGTGGGGCTGATAATGTTATATGTTAACTATCGTATGGGAAGATCTACAAAGAAATCTTGGATAATTGCGATAGTAGGATTTGTACTGATCTTTACAATTGTTATTTTGAACGATATGGGTAAATTATAAGATATACTAAGTTTAAAGTAAGGCTTAAAACTTAAGAAGAAAAATTTAACTTAAAGAAGAGACAATTACTTTGCTGAATTTGTGGACATTCTAAAACATTTATTTGTCTATAATAATCTTTGAATGATAGAAAGCTCGTGTCATCTATATGCTAGTAACTCTTACTTATAAAACTACTGTAGTTGTAAAATATAATAGCAATATAGAAGATCTTAAAAAGTAATAATAGTAGAACCATGGATACAAGATAAATTAGAGAAGTTAAACAATAAAATTTGGACAAGATATGTAATATTGATAGAATATAAGAAGTTAATAGAAAACCTACATAATTTTATCTTTAATATGTCTATGGTATAATAAATCGAGAAAAATATAAATGCAAATGAAAAGCTTATTATAGGAATAAGCATAAGAGTAGTTTTCAAGACGGTCTTCACTAACTCACAAATTGAGTCAGTGAAGACCGTCCCTTCTGACTCAGAATCTGAGTCACTTAGGACCGTCCCCGGTGACTCAGATTTCGTTATAATTTTAACTATCATTGGTTTTTACTATAATAACAATAAATAGTTTCGATGATGAAACGGTGAATGGGAATGGAAGTATAATATTTATAATGATATAATAATATTTAACAAGCTTGATTATAAAAATTATGAATAATTTTAAGATATTGGAGGGATAAAATTGGATTTAGCATTAATTGGAGTTAATCACAATATATCTCCCATTGAAGTGCGAGAAAAGGTTTCTTTTACTGAATCTATGAGAATTGATGGTTCCAGTATGATCTTAGATAAAGGGATTGATGAAGTAATAATACTTTCAACTTGTAATAGAAGTGAGATATATATAGTTAGTGAAAACATAGAAGATTCTGTTGAGGAGATAAAAGCTTTCTATAGTAAGTTTTTTAATTTTCCTCTTATAGAAAAATATCTCTTTGTTAAAGAAGGTAAAGATGTAATAACTCATTTATATATGGTTACATCTGGATTAGACTCTTTAATTCTAGGAGAAGATCAGATACTAGGGCAAGTGAAAGAAGCTATGATTTTCTCTATGGAATTAGGCTTTAGCGGGAAGATTTTAAATAAGCTATTTATGGAAGCTATAGGAGTAGGTAAAAAAATAAAAACAAATTTAAAGATATCCGAAATTCCCTTATCCACTAGTTATATTGGAATTAAACTTTTAAGAGAGGAAATAGGAAGTCTAAGGGGGAAGAAGGCTCTTGTAATTGGTGCAGGGAAAATAAGTAGACTTTCCTTAAAGTATTTACATGAAGAAGGACTTGAAGAAATATATGTAACTAATAGAACCCATGGAAGATTAAAAGATATATTTAAAGAATTTCCTTGTTTAATACCTGTAGAATATGGGGAAAGGTACAACCTGATAAAAGATATAGACATAATTGTAACTGCTACATCAGCTCCTCATACAATAATATCTTATGAGGACATGCCTAAAGTTGAACATGAACTGTACATATTGGACTTAGCTTTACCTAGAGATGTAGATTCTAAAGTTAAAGATATGGAAAATGTACTTTTATACCATATTGATGACCTTAGAAAAGTATCGGAGCATAATCAGCAAAGAAGAGAAAAACTTTCTGAAAAAGCCATGAAAATAATAAACAAAGATGTAGATGAATTTGTAGAGTGGATGGGAAGTATAAGGGTTGATCCAGTTCTAAAATCCTTAAATGAAAGATGTTCAGACATTAAAGAAGACACAATGGAATATATAAATAGGAAACTAGACTTAGACCAAAGAGAGAAGAAAATAGTAGATAAAATGCTTAACTCAGCTTTGAAAAGAGTCATAAGAGAGCCAATAAAAAATTTAAAAAATTTGGAAAAAGAAAATATGGATGATTATATTGAAATGTTAAACAGTTTATTTGAATTTTAGGAGTGAAGATATGTTTTATCCTATAATGATAGATATTGAAGACAAAAAAATTGTAATAATAGGTGGGGGAAAAGTTGGATATAGAAAAGCTAAAAATTTTCTAGAGTTTGAAGGAAAAGTTACAGTAATAAGTGAAGAGTTTTTTGGGAAATTCTCTGAACTAAAGAATAAATATGGAGAAAATCTTATATTGATTAAAGATACATATAATAATGAATATATACATAAATCTTTTTTAGTAGTAGCTGCAACTTCCTCAAGAAATATGAACAAACAAATTTCTAAGGAATGTAGTAAACAGGGTATTTTATGTAATGTAGTGGACAGTCTAGAAGAATCAGAATTCACTTCTACCTCTGTAATTAATAAAGGGGATCTTATATTATCGATTTCTACTATGGGGAAATGTCCCTTTTTAAGTAAAAAAATAAGGATAGACTTAGAAAAAAAGTATTCAGATATAGATGAAGAATATATTAATTTATTAGGAGAAATAAGAAAAATTATTATTTCAAAATATAGTCATAGAAAAAAGGAACTGTTAGATCATTGCCTAGACTTGACTAAGGAAGAGTTAGAAAAATTCTATGAAGAACTTAAGGGGGTATAATAGTTTATGAAGGTTGTAGTTGGAGCTAGAGGAAGCAAATTATCAGTTACTCAAACTAATTCAGTAATAGATGCGTTGAAAAAAGCCCATCCTCATTTAGATATAGAATTGAAAACAATAAAGACTAAAGGAGATATTTTAAGAGAAACTTCTATAGGTAAAATTGGTGGAAAGGGAGTATTTGTAAAGGAAATAGAAAAAGAACTTTTAAACGGTGGAATTGATATGGCCGTACATAGTATGAAGGACATGCCAGGAATTCTTCCTAAAGGATTAAAATTATCCTATGTTCCTGAAAGGGAAGATTATAGGGATGTATTAGTTCTTAGAGAAGGATTAAATAGCTTAGAAGATTTACCTATTGGGGGCAAAATAGGTACAGGAAGTAAGAGAAGAAAATACCAATTATTGAGACATAGAAATGATTTAAATATATCGGATATAAGAGGAAATATAGAAACTAGAATTAAAAAGATAGAATTAGAAAATTTAGATGGAGTAGTATTGGCAGCTGCAGGAATTAAAAGATTGGGACTTGATAAAAAATTAAAAGATAGAATTGTGTACCTAGATAAAGAAATATTATTGCCTTCCCCTTGTCAAGGAATTCTTGCTATTGAAATAAGAGAAGATGATAGAAAGATGGAAGAATTATTAAAAAGTATATCTCATGAAAAAACAGAAATACAGGCAAAAGTAGAAAGGGGATTTTTAAAAGGAGCAGGAGGAAGTTGTAAAGTTCCTGTAGGAGCATACTGTGACATCCATGGTGATAAGTTGATTTTAGAAGGATTTTTAGGTACTGAAGATGGTGAAGTTCTAATTGATAAAACTTTAGAAGGGGATAGGAATTCTTTAGAAGAACTAGGCTATAATCTTGCAAGGATAATGATCAAGGAGAGGGATGCCAAATGAAGGGAAAAGTATATTTAATAGGGGCAGGGCCGGGAGATGCTAGTTTAATAACTTTAAAAGGCCTTCAATGTATAAAAGAAGCAGATACAATAGTCTATGATAGATTAGTAAATAGTACTCTTTTAGAAGATATAAAAGATAGTTGTAAGCTCATATATGTAGGTAAAAGGTCAAAGGATCATACTAAAACTCAAGATGAAATAAATGAAATAATATATAAAGAAGCTTTAGATGGAAAAATAGTTGCGAGACTTAAAGGTGGAGACCCCTATGTTTTTGGAAGAGGTGGAGAAGAAGCAGAGTATTTAGTAGAAAGAAATATTCCCTTTGAAACTGTACCTGGGGTTACTTCTTCCATCGGAGGACTAGCCTACGCAGGTATACCTATAACTCATAGAGATTATGCATCTTCTTTTCATGTGATAACAGGTCATTTAAAAGATGAAAGTAAAGAATTAAATTGGAAGGCTTTAGCATCCTTAAAAGGAACCCTTGTATTTTTAATGGGAGTATCAAATCTAGAAAAAATATGTAATAGGCTTATGGAAAACGGTAAAGAAAAGAATACTCCTGTAGCTATAATTAACTGGGCTACTACTTCTAATCAAAAAGTAGTAGAAGGAAATATATCAAATATATATGAAAAGGCAATGAAGGAAAAGATAACATCACCAAGTCTTATAGTAGTAGGTGAGGTAGTTAAATTACGAAAAAAACTTAATTTCTTTGAAGATAAAGTATTATTTGGAAAGGATATAGTAGTGACAAGGGCTAAAGCTCAAAAAAAAGGATTTGTCAATGAATTAAACAAGCTAGGAGCTTCAGTTCATGATTTTCCTACTATTGAAATAGATAAAATATCTCCCAATATAGAGTTAGATAATGCTATTGAAAATATAGATAAATATACTCATGTTTTATTAACTAGTGTAAATGGAGCAAATGTATTTTTCGATAGACTATTTTCCCTAGGTTATGATGCTAGAAAATTAGGGGGTTTAAAAGTTGGGACTATAGGACCTAAGACAGGTAAAGCCATAGAGGAATACGGTATAAAACCAGATTTTATTCCAAAAGAACATGTATCTGAAGCTTTATTTGAAGATTTAAAAAAGGTTTTAACGGAAAAAGATAGAATATTAATTCCAAGGGCAAAAAATGCAAGACCTTATTTAGTAGAGGAACTTTCTAAAATATGTACTGTAGATGAAGTTAAAACTTATGAAACAATTAAAACCATGAATAAGAAAGACCAACTGATAAAGTTTTTAAAGGATAAAGAGGACTTTTATTTAACTTTTACCAGTCCTTCAACTTTTAATAATTTTATAGAAATATTAGGTGATAATTCTCAAGAGATTCTAAACAAAGGTAAGATATTATCCATTGGACCAATAACATCGGAAGCCGTAAATAAAAAAGGCTATGAAGTTTATAAACAAGCAGAAGAATATACAGTAGGTGGTTTATTAAATTTACTTATAAAGGAAGGAGAAAATTAATGGATTTATTAAATAGACCCAGAAGACTTAGAAAGAATGAAACTATTAGAAGTTTAATTAGAGAAACTAAACTTTCAGTAGAAGATTTTATCTATCCAATCTTTGTAGAAGAAGGTACAAATATAAAAGAAGAAATACCATCTATGGAAGGAATTTATCGTTATTCAGTAGATAGGGTATTAAAAGAAGTAGAAGAAGTAGAAAATTTAGGAATAAAATCTATATTATTATTTGGAATTCCAGCCAATAAGGATGAATTAGGAACCGAAGGCTATGTTGAAGATGGTATCGTACAAAAAGCTACAAGAGAAATAAAAAAGGTTTTTCCTCAAATGTACGTTATAACTGATGTATGTATGTGTGAATATACTTCTCATGGTCATTGTGGAATACTTAAAGATAATGGTTATGTAGATAATGACAAAACTTTAGAATATTTAGGAAAGATTGCTTTAAGTCATGTTAAGGCAGGAGCAGATATGGTAGCTCCTTCTGATATGATGGATGGTAGAATAGAATATATTAGACATTATTTAGATGAAAATGGCTTTGAGACTATACCTATTATGGCTTATAGTGCTAAATATGCTTCTTCTTTCTATGGTCCTTTTAGAGATGCAGCAGACTCATCTCCTGCTTTTGGAGATAGAAGGTCCTATCAAATGGATCCAGCAAATACAGATGAGGCTATGAGAGAAATTGAATTAGATATAATGGAAGGGGCAGATATAATAATGGTAAAGCCAGCTCTTTCCTATCTTGATATAATAGGAAGAGCAAAAGATAACTATAATATTCCTTTAGCAGCTTATAATGTAAGTGGAGAGTATTCAATGCTTAAGATGGCTGTAAAGGAAGGGCTTTTAGATGAAACAGCTATATTAGAATCTTTGCTTTCAATTAAAAGAGCTGGAGCAGATATTATTATTTCATATTTTGCTAAGGATGTAGCTAAAATACTAAAATAGTTAAAAGGAGATGATAATATGAATTTAGATAAATCAAAGGATATTTATAATGAAGCTATAAAGTATATTCCTGGGGGAGTAAATAGTCCAGTTAGGGCTTTTAACTCTGTTGAAACAGATCCAGCATTTATTAAAAGTGGACATGGAAGTAAAATAAAAGACGAAGATGGAAATACTTACATTGATTATATTTGTTCCTGGGGTCCTTTAATCCTTGGCCATTCTAATGAAAGGTTATTAGAAGGTATAGAAGATATTTTAAAAAGTGGCATAAGCTTTGGATTGCCGACTAAAATAGAAGTAGATATGGCAAAACATATTGTAGAATATTATAATGGTGTAGAAATGGTGAGAATGGTAAACTCGGGAACAGAAGCTACTATGAGTGCTATAAGAGTAGCAAGAGGATATACTGGTAGGGATAAAATAATAAAATTTGAAGGTTGTTATCATGGACATAATGATTCTTTGTTAGTAAAATCTGGGTCAGGAACTATAACTTATGGAGTACCTACTAGCAGTGGAGTTCCAGCAGATATTGTAAAGAACACTATAGTTTGTAGATATAATGATTTAGAAGATGTGAAAAAGGCTTATGAAGATTTTGGGGAAGACATAGCAGCTATAATACTAGAGCCAGTAGCAGGCAATATGGGAGTAGTTCCTGGAAAGAAAGAATTTTTAGAAGGCCTTAGAAAGATAACTAAAGAAAATGGGTCTCTACTTATATTTGATGAAGTAATAACAGGTTTTAGAATAAGTTATGGTGGAGCTAGTGAAGTCTATGGAATAGAACCAGATATGGCTTGCTTTGGTAAAATAATTGGTGGAGGATTTCCAGTAGGTGCTTATGGTGGAAGAAGAGAGATAATGGAGATGATATCTCCAACAGGTCCAGTTTATCAAGCAGGAACCCTTTCAGGTAATCCATTAGCTATGCATGTTGGATATAAAAATCTAAAAATATTAGAAGAAAATAAAAATATATATAAAAAATTAGAAGAGAAGGCTATTATGATAGAAGAAGGATTTAGAAAAAATATAGAAGAATTAGGAATCAATGCAGAAATAGTAAGGTTTAAAAGTATGTTAACCCTTTTCTTTGGAAAGGGACCTTTTGAAAATTATGATGATGTTCAATCCTGTGATACAGAAATGTATGCTAAATATTTTAAAAATATGTTGAAACGTGGTATAATGGTACCACCAGCACAATTTGAAGGTATGTTTTTGTCGGATGCTCATACTGAGGAAGATATAGAACATACTATCAAGGCTAATTATGAGGCATTAAAAGCTATTAAATAAAGGATGATAATGTTACGGAGTTTATTAAAATTGAATAAAAGGAGATAGGTTCTTTTAAAGATTAAAATGGGAAATCAGTGTAAATCTGATACAGCCCCCGCTACTGTAAGTGAGGACGAAATCAACAAAAGCCACTGGATATATTCTGGGAAGGCGTTGAGAGTAGAATGACTCATAAGTCAGGAGACCTGCCTATATTTCCTATTTAAGTAGGCCTTCGGTGGGAAGGATATACTTCTAATTACTTTACGTTGGAAGAAAAATCCCAAGTCTATAAGGCTATGGGATTTTTTTAATATAAAATAAGAAAGGTGTGTGTTAGTCATGAAGGACAAAAAGTTATTTTTACTAGTGCTATTACTAATTAGTTTTACACCTAGCATTGCAAATGCCATGCACATTATGGAAGGATTTTTGCCCATAGGATGGGCAGTATTTTGGTCCATAGTTACTATTCCATTTTTAATTATAGGTATTAAAAATGTAAATGGCATCATGAAAGAAGACACAAACAAAAAGGTACTACTTGGCTTAGCAGGAGGTTTTGTATTCGTTCTTTCAGCATTGAAAATTCCATCTGTAACAGGCAGTTGCTCTCATCCTACAGGAGTAGGGTTAGGGGCTATAATATTTGGACCTACTACTATGACTGTTATTGGGGTTATTGTATTATTATTTCAAGCATTATTACTTGCTCATGGAGGATTAACTACATTAGGAGCTAATACTTTTTCTATGGCTATTGTAGGGCCTCTAGTTTCTTATGGTATATTTAAAGCTTTTAAAAAGAAGGATTCTAATACATCCCTAGCAGTATTTTTAGCAGCTTCTTTAGGAGATTTAGCTACTTATGTAATTACAGCAACCCAATTATCTTTAGCCTTTAAGGATCCAGCTACAGGTTTTCTAGGGTCTATGGGTAAATTTCTAAGTGTTTTCGCAGTGACTCAAATTCCTTTAGCAATAGTAGAAGGAATTATAACAGTTGTTGTTTATAATTTATTATTAGAATATAGTAAGGAAGGAGTGTTAGGCAGTGAAATCATCCAATAAAAATATCTTACTTATTATATTAGCAATAGTAATTACCATTATACCATTAATATTTATGTCAGATTCAGAATTTGAAGGGGCAGATGATCAAGCTGAAGATGTAATAGGAGAAATAAATCCAGATTATGAACCATGGTTTGAAGCCTTTTGGGAACCACCAAGTGGAGAGGTAGAAAGTTTGTTATTTTCCTTACAAGTAGCTATTGGTGCTGGAACCATTGGATATATATTAGGAAATTGGAAAGGAAAAAAGCAAGTTGCTGATAATAGATAAATATGCTTATACCAATAATTTGACAAAATTTAATCCTATGGCAAAGTTTTTATTTGCCATAGGAAGCCTTTTTATATCTATAGCTATAAATAATATATATATTAATTTAGCTATATTAATAATTATGTTTATGATGACTACTGTAATAGCAAGAATACCAATTAAGGCTTATATTAAGCTTTACATTGTGCCAGTTATTTTTCTTTTATTCAGTATAATTCCTATCCTTATAAGTATAGGAAAAACTAATGAATTTATTTACTCTGTTAATATTGGTAAATATTATTTTGGTTTGAATAAAGAAACAATTTATACAGCTTTAATGACTGCTTCACGGTCAATTGCCTGTATCTCTGCAACTTATTTTTTGGCATTAACTACGCCGATTAACCAACTTATTAAGATATTTAAAAAGTTAAAAGTACCTAATTTTATAATAGAATTAATAATATTAATTTATAGGTTTATCTTTATCTTTCTAGAAGAAATTAAGGAAATATATATAGCCCAAGAAATGAGATATGGATATTATGGTACAAAAAATAGTTTTAAATCCTTTGGGATTCTGATAAAATCTTTATTTGTAGGAGTTTTTTTAAATTATGAAGATATGGTAATAGCTTTAGAAAGTAAATTATATGATGGAGAGTTTAAAATTGGGTGATAAAATGCTTAAAACAGAAAAGCTAACTTATTTATATGAAGATGGAACTTTAGCATTGAAAGATATAGATATAGACTTAAGTAAGGGGAGCCGTATTGGTATAATTGGAGAAAATGGTTCGGGAAAGTCTACTTTATTTTTAAACCTTATAGGAATACTTAAACCTAATAAAGGTAAGGTATTATTTAATAGTAACTCTTTAAAATACAGTAAAAAATATTTAAGGGAATATAGAAAGAAGGTTAATATAGTATTTCAAGACCCGGATAGACAAATATTTTATTCTAATATATATGATGATGTAGCCTTTGCCTTAAGGAATTTGGGTTATGATGAAAAAGAAGTTTCAAATAAAGTAGAAAATGCTTTAGAAAGAGTAGGTGCAATTGACTTTAAGGAGAAACCTATTCATTTTTTGAGTCATGGTCAGAAGAAAAGAATTGCCATAGCAAGTGTTTTAGCCATGGATGGGGATATAATTCTTTTTGATGAACCTACAAGTGGTTTAGATCCTTCAATGACTAGGGCAATGATAAATACACTTAAAGATATTAGTGAAGAAAAAACCATAGTTATTTCTAGCCACAATATGGATTTAATATATGAATTATGTGATTATGTATATGTACTAAGTGAAGGTGAAGTTATAGGAAATGGATTAGTTGAAGAAGTATTTTGTAATGAAAAGGTTATTAAAAAAGCAGGGTTAAACCAGCCTTGGCTTGTAAAAGTCCATAGAAAATTGAATATTCCTTTATTTAAACATGAAGAAGAATTCTTTAACTATTGGAAAGAAAATATACAGGAAGGTGATTACTAGATGAAGAAAGGAATTTTAGTAGTTAGTTTTGGAACCAGTTATGAAAAAACAAGAAAATTATGCATTAGGGCAATAGAGGATAAAATTCAAGAGAGGTTTAAAGATTATACTGTAAGAAGGGCTTTTACTTCTAATATGATTATTAGGAAACTGAAAAAGCGGGATAACCTATATATAGATACTGTAGATGAAGCTCTAAAAAAATTTAGGGAAGATGGATTTAATCAAGTGTTTGTTCAACCATTACATATAATACCAGGTCATGAATATGAGAAAATTGTTAAAGAAGTAGAAAAGTATAATAAAGATAAAGTTTTTGATAAGTTGAAATTAGGTGAACCCTTATTGTATAATGAAGAAGATTATAGCTACGTTATCAGAGCATTAGAAAAAGATATAGATTCATTAAAAGAAGAAGAAAAGTTAATACTGATGGGCCATGGTACAGACCATAATGCAAATAAATGCTATAAAATATTAGAGGAAAAATTGAGAGAAAAAGGATATAAGAATGTATATATAGGCACAGCAGAAGGATATCAACCTATTGAAGAAATTATTCCTTTGTTAAAAGAAAGAAAATCTAAAGAGGTTAATTTACAGCCATTTATGTTAGTAGCAGGAGATCATGTACTTAATGATATGGTAGGAAAAGAAGATTCTTGGAAAGTAAAATTAGAAAATAAGGGATTTATAGTAGGGTCAAAAATAAAGGGGTTAGGTGAAAAGGAAGAATTCCAAAATATATTTATAAATAAACTTGAGTATATGCTATACTAAATTGACAGTTCCATTATTAAGTGGTAGTATGACTTTATAATGGGATATTTTGGGGGTGGGATGTTGAGTAGAAAAAAATTTCATAAAAGGGAAAGTCTTATAGATGTTGCTATGAAGGAGTTTCAAAAGTATGGTTATGATGATGCATCTTTAAATCAAATTATACAAGATACTGATATTGCGAAAATGACCTTTTATTATCATTATAATAGCAAGGAAGAATTGTTTTTTTCCTTATTTGATGAAATTACCTTGAAATTTGAAGATTTCAAGGACGATTACTTAAAAAAACATCCCCGGTATATGGAGAATGTAAACATACTAGAATTATTAAAAACCTATAGTGAAATATTAATTAGATTCATAGAGAAAAACCCTTTATACTGTAAGTTTTGGACGAGTTCTTATTTAACTGATAATTTATATATTAGGCAGAAGGTAAAAGAAAAATTAATAGGCATAATAGAGCCACCCTTAAAGAAAATGTTTGATAATGCTTTTGATAGAAAAGAAATACGCCAAGATATAGATAAAGATTTTTTATTTAAGTATTTTTTTATAAATCTATTATTTACAATAAGAGAAATTATTTGTACAGTAAATTCATGTGAAGTTAATGTGAAAAAAATAAATAACATAGTAGACGATAGCTTTAAGATATTTGAAGGACTATTAATTATAGAAGATGAAAGTTATCTTTGTAGTAGTTAAATGTAATCTTAATGTGATAACATAAAGTCTTATTAACTTTAGATTAAGTTAATAAGACTTTACTTTATATTTTTTGATTTTAAGGTATAATTTAAATAGGAAAAAAGAAAGGGGAGACTTATGGATAGGAAAAGATTTTTAATGGTCATTACATTATTATTGTCAATTTTTTTATTAACTTCATGCAGTAATAAAGATGAATTGGATGAAGTAGGTCTATATCCTGCATATACAAAGGATAAAAACACTAAAAAATGGGGCTATATAGATGAAAAGGGAGAGTTTAAAGTAGAACCTAATTATGAATTAGTTACAGAATTTGATAATAATGGATTAGCTAAAGTTTATTCTAATCAACTAGTTGGGTTAATAAATGAGGATGGAAGAGTTATACTACCACCAGAATATTTTGAGATAAGTGAAGTTAAAGATGGAATATTTACTGCAGTAGGCCAGGATGGATATTTTATATTTGATAAAAGTGGATTAAAGTTATTTGAAACTAAAGACTACTCTGCTATAGGTGAATCAAGTGATGAATTATTACCAGTAGTAAAAAAGGATAAGGAAGGTAATACTAAATCTGGATATATAGATAAAAAGGGTAATGTGGTTATAGACCCTAAGTATAGTAATGTTTGGGGATTTAAAAATGGAAGAGCCTTAGTGAAGGTTGATGAAGATAAACACCTTATAATAGATAAAGAAGGTAAAGAATTAGCAGAATTGCCTTATGAAACTGTTGCACCAGATGAAGAAAATGAAATGTTTATATTTCTGAATAAGGATAAACACTATGGCTTCTTAAATGAAAAAGGTGAAGTAGCAATAGAGCCCAAGTATTCAAAGGCATTACCTTTTGAAGATGGAATGGCAGTAGTAAGTCCTTCAGATGTAGAGGATAAAGATAAAAAGTGGGGCGTTATTGATAAAGAAAATAATTATATTATAGAACCTAAATATAATAGTGTAGCTTATTTAGGAGAAGGATTATTTGCTGTTACCAAAGATAAGGCTGAGGTTTATGGAGAAGTAGAACTGACTAAGGAAGCCATTATAAACAAAGAAGGAAAAGCTTTAACGGATTATTCCTATTATTTCGTTGGAGGAGTTAAATCACCAGAAGTAAAAAATGGTTATATTTCTGTTTATGACGGTGAAAAGACTTTTCTTTTAGATACTAAAGGAAAAAAAGCAAAAGATTTACCAGAAATAGATGGTAAAGGAGAATTAGAATATAGGGGTAAGGTAATTAAAGCTGCTATAGATGATAGGTTAGGTTATTATACAACTGATGGGGAATTATTATGGGAAGAAGATAATTCCTATAAATTATTAGGTGAAGGGGTCGTTAAAGAAGAAAAAAATATTCCTAATATGCTTACAACCATTTATTATCCAAAGGTAGAAAATTTAAAAAATGAAAAGGTAGAAAAACAAATAAATAAAAAGCTCCATAAGGCTTTTGTAGAAGATGTAATGGCAGATTTTAAAGATGTGGAAGAAGGACTTCCCTTAGTTAATGTGAACTATGATCCTAGAAGAAGTAACGATATGTTAATTATACAAAAAAGCTCTTATTATCATAATCAAGGAGCACCTTTAGGAATGCCTATGGTAAGAACTTACCATATTGACCTAAATACAGGAGAATTTTATGAGCTTAAAGATATATTTAAAAAAGATAGTAATTATACAGAAGTGTTAGATGAAATTATTAAAAAACAAATGGAGGAGAAAGGTACACAGGGAGAACTATTTTTTGTTGATGATTATAAGGGAATAAAGGAAGACCAAGAATTTATAATGTTTAAAGATTATTTACAAATATATTTTTATCCCTATGAAATAGCAGATTATTCTAGTGGTTTTCCAGCTTTTAATATACCTTATGAAGATATTATGGATATAATTGATACCCAATCCGATGCTTGGTGGGCTTTTAATAGTACAAAGAGTATTCAGGGGAATTAATTTTCCCCTATTTTTATCTTTAAAATACCTATTTAGACCAGCTATTAAATGTCAAGATGTAATTTAATTTA